>NZ_JBHTVC010000024.1:0-73090 GCF_042793275.1 Isoptericola sp. NPDC056578 | reverse complement strand
GTTCGTCGACGAACAGTCCCCGTTCTCGCGCCCACCACCCGTCAGGGGACGGGGGCGAAGCGGCCGGGCAGCTCGCGCTTGAGGATCTTGCCGCTCGGGCCGAGGGGGAGCTCGTCCACCACGTGCACGACGCGCGGGTACTTGAACGCGGCCACGCGCTCGCGGACCCAGGTGACGAGGGCGTCGGCGTCGAGCGTGCGCCCGTCGGCCGGCACGACGGCGGCGTGGATCTCCTGCCCGTGCACCGGGTCGGCGACGCCGAAGACGGCGGCCAGCGCGACGTCGGGGTGGGACACCAGCGTCGCCTCGACCTCGGTGGGATACACGTTGTACCCGTTGCGGATGATCATGTCCTTCTTGCGGTCGGTGATCGCGAGGATCCCGTCGGCGTCGAGGGTGCCGAGGTCGCCGGTGCGGAACCAGCCGTCGACGACGGCCGCGGCGTCCGCGTCCGGGCGCCCGAGGTAGCCCTTGAGCAGGTTGTGCCCGCGCACCACGACCTCGCCGAGCGCGCCGGGCTCGCTCAGCAGGTGCACCTCGTGGTCGATCACCGCGTCGGCGACCGCCACGTCCACGCCCCACATCGGCCGGCCCACCGTGCCGGGCCGGATCGGCTCGAAGACCGTGTTGAAGGAGACGCTGGGGGACGTCTCCGTGAGGCCGTAGCCCTCGTGCACCTCGGCCCCGAAGGCGGTGGCGAACTCCTCGAGCACGCTCACCGGCAGCGCGGCGCCGCCCGAGACGGCGTACCGCAGCGGCGGCCGGGCGTCGCTGCGCCGGGCAGCCTCCAGCATCCCGACGAACATGGTCGGGACGGCGGTGAACACCGTGGCCCGGTGCGCCACGAGGAGCTCGAGCGCCTGGTCCGGGTCGAACCGGGGGAGCAGCACCACCGACGCGCCGACGCGGAACGCGCAGTTCATCACCGCCATCTGGCCGAACGCGTGGAACAGCGGGAGCCCGCCGAAGACGACGTCGTCGTGCCGCAGGTCGAAGGAGTCGATGAGGGAGCAGTGCACCTGCTCCACCGCGGCGAGGTGCGAGCCGACGGCACCCTTGGGCAGCCCGGTGGTGCCGCTCGTGTAGAGGATCGTCGCGGCCGACGTGGGATGCACCGCCGTGTGCCGCTCCACCGGGGTCGCGGCGGCGGCCTCGTCCTCGAGGCGGGGGAGGGCGAGCCCGCCCTGCTCTGCGGTGGGGGCGAGCACCGTGACGAGGGGCACGCCCGCGCGCTCGGCGGCGGGCGCGGCCTCGGCGAGCAGCGGAGCGGCCGCGACCACGACGTCGGCCCGGCTGTCGCGCAGCACGAACTCGATCTCGCCCGCCCGGAACAGCAGGTGGATCGGCACGACCACGGCGCCCAGCGCGAGCGTGGCGTAGTAGACGCGCGCGAAGTCGGGCACGTTCGGCACGACCATCGCCACGCGCGAGCCGCGCCCGATCCCACGGGCGGCCAGGGCGCCGGCGTAGGCGCGGGTCTGGTCCCAGAGCTCGCCGTACGTGGTGGTGGTCCCCGCGAAGTGCAGCGCCGGGTAGTCCGGGTGGCGGCGCGCCGTCTCCGCGAGCAGCGACGCCGCCGACAGCGTGCCGAAGCCGGGGCCGTCGACGGCGGAACCGTCGGGCGCGGGGCCGGGGGAGCCCGTGCGGGGGTCGGGGGTCGGGGTCATGTCCGGTCCTTTCGTCGTCGATCGTGGACGGAGGGGGCATGCCGGGCCGTGGGCCGGCCGGCGGGTCAGGCGCGCAGCTCGGCCCGCCCGAGGGAGCCGAGGTGCACCTCGTCGGGGCCGTCGGCGAGCCGCAGGGCGCGGGCCGCGGCGAACATCTCGGCGAGCGGCTGGTCGCCGGACAGCCCGGCGGCGCCGAAGAGCTGCATCGCGCGGTCGAGGACCGCCTGGACCGCGCGCGGCACGGCGATCTTGATGGCCTGGATCTCGCGCATGGCCTGCCGGTTGCCGACGGTGTCCATGAGCCAGGCGGTCTTGAGCACGAGCAGGCGCAGCGCCTCGATCTCCACCCGAGAGGTGGCGACCCACTCCCGGACCACCCCCTGCTCGGCGAGCGGGCGGCCGAACGTGGAGCGCTCGCGCGCCCGCTGCCCGGCGAGCGCCAGCGCCCGCTCGGCCATGCCGAGGGCGCGCATGCAGTGGTGGATGCGGCCGGGCCCGAGGCGTGCCTGCGCCATCGCGAACCCGTCGCCCTCGCCGCCCAGCAGGTTCGCGGCGGGCACACGGACGTCGTCGAAGGCGATCTCGGCGTGGCCGCCGTGGTCGCGGTCGTCGTAGCCGAACACGGTCAGGGGCCGCACGATCCGCACACCGGGCGCGTCGCGCGGCACGAGCACCATCGACTGCTGCCGGTGCCGGGGCGCGTCCGGGTCCGTCTTGCCCATGACGACGAGCAGCGCGGCGCCCGGGTTCATCGCGCCCGTGGACCACCACTTGCGGCCGGTGACCACGAGCTCGTCGCCGTCGCGGCGGATGCGGGTGCCGATCTGCGACGCGTCGCTCGAGGCCACCCCCGGCTCGGTCATGCAGAAGGCCGACCGAAGCCGTGCGTCGAGCAGCGGGTCGAGCCACTCGCGCTGCTGGTCGGGCGTGCCGAAGTGGGCGAGCAGCTCCATGTTGCCGGTGTCGGGCGCGGCGCAGTTGAACGCGGCCGGGGCCAGCCGGGGGCTCCAGCCGGTGAGCTCGGCGAGGGGCGCGTACTGCAGGTTCGTGAGACCCGCGCCGCGTTCCCCCGCGGGCCCGTCCCCGGGAAGGAACAGGTTCCACAGGCCCTGCTCGCGCGCGGCGGCCCTCAGCTCACGCACCACCGGCGGCGGCGACCAGTCGTCCGGGGCGGCCGCGAGCTGCGCGTCGAGCACCGGCTCCGCGGGCAGCACCCGCTCGTCGAGGAACGCGCGGACCCGGTCGGTGAGCTCGGCGGTGCGGGCGTCGGGGGCGAAGTCCATGTCAGGCCCTCCTCGCCGGCGTGGCCGGTGCGGGCACCGGTGTCGTGGGCGCGTGCGCCAGCCCGTCCTCGGCCAGCGGGTCCACGAGGGCGCCGATCCGGTCGAAGCCCTCGCCGACGGTCTCGCCCGCCCGGTAGCGGTAGTGGATGCCCTCGAGGATCACCGCGAGCTTGTACGCGGCGAACGCGCGGTACCAGGACAGGTCCGGCGGCGCGGTGCCCGACCGCGCGGCGTAGGCGTCGACGAGCGCGCCGAACTCCGGGTAGCCGGCGCCGGGGACGACGGCGCTCAGCGCGCCGTCGTCCGACCCTCCGTCGGACCCGTCGCGCGCGGTGAGGCCGCGGATGTCCCAGTACAGGCCGAGCATGCCCAGGTCGACGAGGGGATCGCCGAGCGTGGCCATCTCCCAGTCGAGGACGGCGGCGACGCGGGGGGCGTCGGGCGGCCCGGCGACGATCGCGTTGTCGAGGCGGTAGTCGCCGTGCACGATGCCGGCCCGACCTCCGGAGTCGGGGACGCTCGCCGCGAGCCGGTGCTGCAGGGCGTCGAGCCGGGGCTGGGGGCGGCTGCGGGAGGCGTCGTACTGGCGCCGCCAGGTGGCGAGCTGCCGGCCGAGGTAGCCGTCGGGCCTGCCGAAGTCCGCGAGGCCGACGGCGGCCGGGTCCACGGCGTGCAGGTCGGCGAGCACCTCGGCGAGCTCGAGCCCGAGCGCGTGCAGGCCGCCCGCCGTGAACGCGGAGTTCTGCCCCGGCCGGGACAGCACCGTGCCGGCCACGTGCTCCATGACGAAGAAGACCGTGCCGGTGACCTCACCACGGGCGGTGTCGTCCACGACGTCCACGGTGCGCGGCACCGGGACGGGGCCGTCCGCGAGGGCGGTGACGACCCGGTGCTCGCGGCGCATGTCGTGCGCGGTGGACAGCACGTGCCCCAGCGGCGGGCGCCGCACGACGAGCGGCAGGCGGGCCCCGTCGACCCGGTACGTGAGGTTGCTGCGGCCGCCGGCGATCACGCTCGCGGTGAGCTCTCCGCCGGCGAGCTCGGGGTGCTCCCGCTCCAGCCACGCCCGCAGCCCTGCGGTGTCCAGTCCGGGCACGTCGGTCATCGATGACCACCTTCCGTCGACCCGGATCGTCCCGGGGCTCGAGCGAGCATACCGCGCAGTCGGTATGTGGTGCGACCAGGTCGTCCCGGGGTGCGCGCGGGGGCTGTTCCGGTCGGTCGCCGGTCAGTCCTGGAGCGTGACGACCGCCCGCCGGACGCCATCCGGCACGGGCACCGGCCGCCGGGACGGCTCGTCGACGAACACGTGCGTGAACCGGCCGACGGCGATGGGTTCGTCGCCGCCGGCCCGGAGCACGTGCAGGTCCCACGTGAGGCTGGTGCGCCCCAGGCGCTCCACGCCGATCCCGACCTCCAGCTCCTCGGGGTACGACGCCGGGGCGCGGAACTCGCACGACGACGCGACGCACAGGCCGATCACGTCGCCGCGCGGGTCCAGCCCGCCGTGGGCGATCATCCACGCGTTCACGGCGGTGTCCATCGCGGCGTAGTAGACGGTGTTGTTGACGTGGCCGTACTGGTCGTTGTCGTTCCACCGCAGCGGGAACGGGTGGCGGGCGCGGGGCATCGGTGCTCCAGAGGTCGCAGGGGACAGGTTCGGCGGGAGGGTCAGGCGGGGGTCGACGGCACCCGCAGCAGGTGTCGGAACGCGACGGCGGCGCGGCCCACCTCGGGCGTCTCGCCCGTGATGAGGTCGGCATAGGTGAACGACTCGGAGACCCGGACCAGCAGGTAGGCGAGCGACGCCGGGTCGATGCCGCTCCCGCCCCCGCCGTCGCCGTCGAACGGCGAGTCGCCGAGATGGGTGCGCACCAGCCACTCGCAGGTCGCGAGGAAACGGTGCTGGATGGGGCTGGCCTTGGTGGTGAGCAGCCGCAGGGCGCGCGCGGGCTCGCGGGCGAGGAAGTCCCGGAAGTAGGGGGCGGCGATGAGGTCGCCCGCGAAGTGCGTGAGGAGGTCGGCGACCCGCTCCGCCCCGCGCTCGGACGCCGTCGCGCGGTCGGCCTGGACCAGCGTCGGGACGGCGAGGGACCACAGCACCTCGGTGAGCAGCGCGTCGCGGTTGCCGACCCACCGGAACACGGACGTCCGGTCGACGCCGAGGCTCGTGGACAGGGGGCCCATGTCGAGGCGCCGGCCCGCGACGAACGTCTCGCGCGCGAGGTCGAACGCGCGCCGTGCGTCGGCGTGGGCGCCGGGCGCCAGGCGCAGGGACAGCGGCGTGGGCGCGGCCTCGAGGCCGACGGTCGCGATCGGCGCGCCGTCGTGCCCGTCGTCGTGCCCGTCGTCGTGAATGGCGGTCGGGGTGCTCGTGGCGCTGTCCGGCATGACCGCAGCCTAGTGTCGCGGCTCGGGGTTCGTGCAACATCTTGGAAAATGATGCACGGGGGTGCACACTGGTCGCGTTCGACGACGATCGGAGCAACGATGACGTTCACCTCCCCGGTCCCCACGACCACCGGCACGACCACCGGCCCGACCACCGGCCCCGCGGTGCTCGACGCCGACTTCTACGGCTTCCAGGACCTGCTCACCCCCCGGGAGCAGGAGGCGGTCCTCGCCGTGCGCGAGTTCATGGAGCGCGAGGTGCGGCCCCTCGCGGACGACTACTGGGAGCGCGCGGAGTGCCCCGTCCACCTCTTCAAGCCCTTCGCCGAGCTGGGCACGGTGGGGGCGGCGTGGCCCGAGTGCGCGCCGTTCGAGAGCTCGGCCGTGTTCCGCGGCTGGATCGGCATGGAGCTCGCCCGGGTGGACTCCTCGTTCTGCACCTTCATCGGCGTGTCCTCCGGGCTCGCGATGAGCGCGATCGGCCTCGGCGGCTCGCCCGAGCAGCGCGCGCAGTGGCTGCCCCCGATGGCGAGCGGCGACGTCATCGGCGCCTTCGGGCTCACCGAGCCGCTCTCCGGCTCCGACACGGCCAAGGGGCTGCGCACCACCGCCACCCGCCACGGCGACACCTGGACGCTGCACGGCGCCAAGCGCTGGATCGGCAACGCGACCTTCGCCGACGTCGTCGTGATCTGGGCCAAGGACACCGCCGACGACCAGGTCAAGGGCTTCCTCGTCCGGAAGGGGACGCCGGGCTTCACCGCCACCAAGATCGAGCGCAAGCAGTCGCTGCGCATCGTGCAGAACGCGGACATCGTGCTCGACGGCGTCGAGGTCGCCGAGGCCGACCGGCTGCAGCGCATCGACCGCTTCCGCGACGTCGCGCAGGTGCTGCGCGTGACCCGCGACGGCGTGTCCTGGCAGGCGCTCGGCACCATGGTCGGCGCCTACGAGGCGGCCGTGGCCTACACGAGGCAGCGCGAGCAGTTCGGCCACCCGATCGCCAGCTACCAGCTGATCCAGGACAAGCTCGCCACGGCGTACGCGAACGTCACCGCGAGCTTCGCCATGTGCGTGCGCGTGGCCCAGCTGCAGGACGCCGGGACGCAGCGCGACGCGCACGCCGCGATGGCCAAGTCCTTCGTCACCACCCGCATGCGCGAGACCGTCGCGCTGTGCCGCGAGGCCTGCGGCGGCAACGGCATCACCCTCGACACCGGCGTCGCGCGGTACTTCGCCGACGCGGAGGCCGTGTACACGTTCGAGGGCACCCGGGACATGAACAACCTCATCGTGGGCCGCGAGATCACCGGCCACGCGGCGTTCGTCTGAGCGGCCCGCCCGCCACCTCGCACCACCGAGCCGCACCGACCGCCCGACCGCCCGACCGCACCGACCCCAAGGAGACACGACATGACCGAGGCGTACATCGTCGCCACCGCGCGCTCGCCGATCGGCCGCGCGCACAAGGGCTCGCTCAAGGACGTCCGCGCCGACGACCTCGCCGCGCGGATGGTGGCCGCGGCCGTCGAGCAGGTGCCGGGGCTCGACCCGGCGCGCATCGACGACCTGCTGCTGGGCTGCGGGCTGCCCGGCGGCCGGCAGGGGATGAACATGGCCCGCGTCGTGGCCGTGCTGAACGGCTGGGACTCCGTGCCCGGCACCACCGTGACCCGCTACTGCTCCTCCAGCCTGCAGACCACGCGCATGGCGTTCCACGCCATCAGGGCGGGGGAGGGCGACGTCTTCGTGTCCGCCGGCGTCGAGTCCGTGAGCGGAATGGCCGTCGGGTCGAGCGACGAGATCCCCGGCGTCGACCTCACCAACCCCCGCTTCGCCGACGCGCTGGAGCGCACGGCGAAGCGCGCCGTCGGCGGCGCCGGGACCTGGACCGACCCGCGCGCCGACGGGGCCCTGCCGGACGCGTACGTCGCGATGGGGCAGACGGCGGAGAACGTCGCGGACCTGCGCGGCATCTCGCGCCGCGACCAGGACGAGTTCGCGGCGCGCAGCCAGCAGCGCGCCGAGGCGGCGATCGCCGACGGCTTCTGGGCGCGGGACATCACGCCCGTCACGCTCGACGACGGCACGGTGGTGTCCGCGGACGACGGCCCGCGCCCCGGCACGACGGTCGAGAGGCTCGCGACCCTCGACCCGGTGTTCCGCCCCGACGGCACGGTCACCGCGGGCAACGCGTGCCCGCTCAACGACGGCGCCGCGGCCGTCGTCGTGGTCTCCGGCCGCGTCGTCGACGAGCTCGGCCTGACGCCGCTGGCGCGCATCGTGTCGACCGGTGTCACGGGCCTGTCGCCCGAGATCATGGGCCTGGGGCCGGTCGGGGCGAGCCGCCAGGCGCTCGCCCGCGCGGGCCTCGGGATCGACGACATGGACCTCGTCGAGATCAACGAGGCGTTCGCCGCGCAGGTCATCGCGTCGGCCCTCGAGCTGGGCATCGAGGACGAGCGGCTCAACGTCCACGGCGGGGCCATCGCCGTCGGGCACCCGTTCGGCATGACCGGCGCCCGCATCACCTCGACGCTCATCAACGGGCTCGAGGTGTCGGGCGGCCGCTACGGGCTGGAGACCATGTGCGTCGGCGGCGGGCAGGGCATGGCGATGGTGCTGGAGCGGGTCGGGTAGCGCTCAGAGCCACTCGCCGTCGCGCATGAGGGTGCGGCCGGCCAGCTCGTCCACCTCGCGCCAGGCCTGGACGCGCCGCGGGAGCAGCACGAGGTAGACGTCGTGCTCGCCGCCCGGGCGCGGGTCCCAGTCCGCCTGCGCGGCGTAGCCCTCGGCGAGCTCCGGCGGCGCCTCCGCGACCCGGACCGAGCGCTCGAGGACGGCGTCGATCATGACGACGTCGCGCGTCGCTCCGAGCGAGAGGCGCACGGTGCCGGTGGCGAGCAGGTTGCGGCCCGTCCGCGACGTCGCCTCGAGCGCGAGGACGACCCGGTCGTCGACCCACGCCAGCGAGAGCGGGACCAGGTAGGGCACGGGCGTGCCGTCGGGGGACACCGAGGCGGTGGCGACCCACACGTCCCGCGCCGGGGTGCGGAGGATCGCCAGGGTGTCGGCCCGGCGCTGGTCGCGCGGGCGGGGACCGGGGGCGACCTGCGGGTTCGTCGTCATGGCAGCATCCTGCCCGACCGGTGCCCGTTCATGGCGTAGTGGACGTGCACGAGGATCAGTGACAGGCGCTCGTTCCCGTCCGTGCAGCGGGTGCAGCCGGTTGGCCGAGTCCATGCGTGCCCTCGGCCTCTGGCACACGGGGTCCAGGAGGCCGAGGTCGCGCACGAGCCGGGCGTTGCGGTCGACGACGGCGTGGGCGTCGGCAGGGTGACGTACCTCGTCACGCGAGTCGTTCCAGAGCCTCGCCCCAGGAGTCCATGGCGTCGGTGATGTAGGCCTGGATGTTCTCGTCGCCCGCCTCGTCGAGAAGCCGTTCGAGCGCCTCGCCCCGGGTCATGTGCTGCGCCTCCGCGCGCGCCTCGAGTCGGTCGCGCACCGCGGTCGGCACCTTGATCGTCGTCATCTCCACCGGCGTGGTCATACCGTGAGGATGACCCCGCGCGTCCTGCCCGACCGCTCTGGCCGGGCAGGACAGGTGCTCACACCTCGGGGACGTACAGCGCCAGCGTCTGCGCGACGAGCGCCGGCTTGTCGACCCCCTCGATCTCGACGGTGACGGTCGAGGCCAGCCGCACGCCCTGGGCGACGGTCTCGGCGCCGGTGAGCTCCGTCGTCGCGCGGACGCGCGAGCCGACGGGCACGGGATGCAGGAAGCGCACCTTGTCCAGGCCGTAGTTCATCGCCATCGCGACGCCGCCCACCTCGACCAGCGACGACGCCAGCCGGGGCAGCAGCGACAGGGTGAGGAACCCGTGCGCGATCGTCGTGCCGAACGGGCCGTCGGCGGCGCGCCACGGGTCGACGTGGATCCACTGGAGGTCCTCGGTGGCGTCCGCGAACGCGTCGATGCGCTCCTGCGCGATCGTGAACCACTCGCCCGTGGCCCGCTGCCCGACGGCGTCGGCCAGCGCGGCGGGGGAGGAGACCTGGATGGCCGCGGTCACGCCTTCGGCCCGCCGGCGACGTAGAGCACCTGGCCCGAGACGAACGACGCCTCCTCGGAGCAGAAGAACGCCACGGCGGCGGCGATGTCCTCCGGCCGGCCCACGCGGCCGACCGGCACGTCCTTGGCCGCCGCGGCGTGGAACTCCTCGGGCGTCATGCCGATGCGCTCGGCGGTCTCGGCGATCATGTCGGTGGCGATGACGCCGGGCGCCACGGCGTTGGCGGTGACGCCGAACTTGCCCAGCTCGATCGCGAGCGTCTTGGTGAACCCCTGCATGCCCGCCTTGGCGGCGGAGTAGTTCGCCTGGCCGCGGTTGCCGAGCGCGGACGTGCTGGACAGGTTGACGACGCGGCCCCAGCCCGCGGCGACCATGTGCGCCTGCACGGCCCGCGTCGCGACGAACGCGCCGCGCAGGTGCACGCGCAGCACGGCGTCCCAGTCGTCCTCGGACATCTTGAACAGCAGGTTGTCGCGCAGGATCCCGGCGTTGTTCACCAGGATCGTCGGCGCGCCGAGCTCGTCCGTCACGCGCGCGACGGCGGCCTCGACGGCCGCGGCGTCGGCGACGTCCACGCCGAGGCCGACGGCGCGCCCGCCGCCGGCGACGATGTCGGCCGCGGTCGCGGCGGCCTGCTCCTCCAGGAGGTCGAGGACGGCGACGGCGTGGCCGTCGGCGGCCAGGCGGCGGGCGGTCGCGGCCCCGATGCCGCGGGCGGCCCCGGTGACGACGGCGACGCGCGGGGTGGCGCGCGAGGTGGAGTCGGCGGTGGCGGTCATGCGGTGATCCTCTCGTCGAAGGTGATGAGCTGGCGCAGCTCGGCGCCGGCGGCGAGCCGGTCCAGGGCGGCCGGCAGGTCCTCGAGCCCGATGCGGGCCGAGACGAGTGATTCGAGCGGCAGGCGGCCCGCCCGCCAGAGGTCGACGTACCGCGGGACGTCGCGGCTCGGCACGGACGACCCGAGGTAGGAGCCCACGACCGTGCGGGCCTCGGCCGTCAGGGTCAGCGGCGCGACGGACGCGCGGGCGTCGGGGCCGGGCAGCCCGGCCGTCACGGTGGTGCCGCCGGGCGCGGTGAGCGCCAGCGCGGTCTCGAACGCGCGCGCCGACCCGGCGGCCTCGACGACGACGGGCGCCCGTGCGCCGTCGTCGAGAGCCATGGCAGGCGTGGCGGCCGCGGCGCCGAAGCCGCGCGCCAGCTCGAGCTTGGCGGGCACCGGGTCGACGCCGAGCACCTCGTGCCCCAGGGCGAGCGCGACGAGCAGCGCGGCCATCCCCACCCCGCCGAGCCCGACGACGGCCACGCGGTCGCCGGGAGCCGGGCGGCCGGCGTTGATCACGGCGCCGCCGCCGGTGAGGACCGCGCAGCCCAGCAGGGCGGCGACGTCGGCGGGCACGTCGTCGTCCACCGGGACCACGGAGGTGCGGTGCACGACGGCGTGGGTGGCGAAGGCGCTGACGCCCAGGTGGTGGCGGACGGGGGCGGAGCCGCGGCGCAGCCGCACCGCGCCGCCCACCAGGGTGCCGGCGGCGTTGGCGGCGCTGCCGACCGTGCAGGGCAGCCGGCCGTCGGTGGCGCAGGCGGCGCAGCTCCCGCACCGCGGCAGGAACGTCAGGACGACGCGGCGGCCCGGGGCGACGTCCTCGACGCCCTCGCCGACCGCCTCCACGATCCCGGCGGCCTCGTGGCCGAGGAGCATGGGGACGGGGCGCTCGCGGCTGCCGTCCACGACGCTCAGGTCGGAGTGGCACAGCCCCGCGGCCTCGATGCGGACCAGGAGCTCGCCCGGCCCGGGCGGGTCGAGGTCGAGCGTGCTGGTGCGCAGCGCTCCGGAGGAGGCGTACGGCGGGGGTGCTCCGGTGCGGTCCAGCACGGCGCCCACGATCTGCACGGTCGACCTCCTCGTCGATGAGGGCCCCAGTCTGCTCCCGGGCGCCCGTCCTCCCGACATACCGACTACGCGGTATGTCGGGAGCAGCGTACACGAGCGGGGAGTCCGTGCGGCCGACCTGCGCGGTTGACAGCGGCCGCCGCCGCGACGTCTACTGGCAGTGTTCGAACAGATGTTCGAACATGGTGATCGCGGTCGTGCCGTCGTCGGGCGGTCGTTGCTGGTCGTCGCTGGTCGTGGTCCGCCGGGCATCGCCCGGCGCAGCTCGGGGGGAGGTCGCGTGACGGTCGTCGCCCCGCCGCGTACCGCGGCCCAGCCGCTGTCCGACCGCCCGGTCGACCGGGCCGCCGTCGCGCGGGCCGCGCTGCGGGCGGCGGAGCAGCGCACCTCTCCCCGCGCCGCCCCCCGCACCGGCGAGCGCCTCGGCGGCGGCCGCGCGACGGTGCCGGGCGGCCGCCTGCTGCCGGTGCACCCGGGGTTGTCGGCCCTCCTGCCCGACGGCGGACTGGCCGCGGGCACGGTGCTCGCCGTCCGCGGCTCGACGACGCTCCTGCTCGCGCTGCTGGCCGAGGCGTCGCGGTCCGGGGCGTGGGTCGCGCTCGTCGGGGCGCCGGGCGTCGGGATGCTGGCCGCCGCGGACGCCGGGGTCGCGCTCGGGCGGACCGTGCTCGTCCCCGCCCCGGGCCCGGACGCGCCGGCGGCCCTCGCCGCGCTGCTCGACGGGATGGACGTGGTGGTCGTCGGCCCCGGCGCCGCCCTGCTCGACTCCGACCGGCGCCGCCTGGCCGCGCGCGCCCGGGAGCGGGGCGCGGTGCTGGTGGCGCAGGCGTCGTGGCCCGGCGCGCACGTCACCCTCGACGCGGGGGGCGGCACCTGGTCCGGCGTCGACCACGGGGCGGGCTGGCTGCGCCGCCGCACCCTGCGCGTGCGGCGCACCGGTCGCGGGGCCGCCGCCCGGCCCGTCGAGGTCGAGGTGGACGTGCCGCTGCGGGTGGAGCGCGTGGTCGGCGGCCCCGACGCGGTGGGCACGGCACCGGGCGCCGGCGTGCTCGCCGGTGCGCACGACCCCGCAGCGCCGGCTCGGCTGCGGGTGGCGTGATGGCGGGCGGGAAGGCCTCGTCCGGGGCGGCCCCGGCCGGGGCGACCTCGCGGACGGCCGTGCTGTGGGTCCCGGACTGGCCGGTGGTGGCGGCGCTGGCGGGCGCCGGCCTGGACGCGCACGTCCCCGCGGCGGTGCTCGGCGCCCGGTCAGGCGGCGGGGCGGGTGCGGGGCACACCGTCGTGGCCGTCTCCGCCGTCGCCCGCGCCCAGGGGGTGCGGCGCGGGATGCGGCGTCGGCAGGCGCAGGAGCGGTGCCCCGAGGTGGCGCTGCTGGCGGCCGACGACGCCCGCGACGCGCGGGAGTTCGAGCCGGTGGCGCTCGCGGCCGAGACGGTGGTGGCGGGCCTGGAGGTGGCCCGCCCGGGGCTGCTCCTGCTGCCGGCGGGCGGGGCGGCGCGCTACCACGGCTCCGAGCTCGCGCTGGCGCAGGCCCTGGTGGGCGCCGTCGCCGCGCGCACCGGGCACGAGAGCCAGGTGGGCGTCGCCGACGGGCTGCTCGCGGCGGTGCTCGCCGCCCGCGAGGACGCCGTCGTGCCCCCGGGAGGGTCCGCGGCGTTCCTCTCGGACCGCCCGGTGGGGGAGCTGGTGCACGCCGTCTGCGACCCGGCCGGGGTGGCCGCCGTCCGGGAGGCGGCCGGGCTGTGGTGGCGGCTCGGCCTGCGCACCCTCGGCGACCTGGCGGCCCTGCCCGCCGCGAGCGTGCAGGCGCGGTTCGGCGACCTCGGCGCCTGGGCGCAGCGGCTGGCCCGCGGCGACGACCTGCGCCCGCCGGCGCGACGTCGCATCGAGGAGGACCTGGCCGTCGCGGAGGAGCTCGACCCGCCCGCGCTGCGGGTCGACGTCGCGACCTTCGCCGCGCGCCGCCTGGCCACCGCGCTGCACGACCTGCTCGCCGTGCGCGGGCTGGCCTGCGGGCGGCTGCGGATCACCGCGCGCACGGCGGGCGTCGACCTCGGCGGGGACGACGTCGGCGGGGTCGTGGGCGGGGACGGCGAGGGCGCCGTGCTGGAGCGCGTGTGGCGCACGGACGACGCCGCGGCCGGCGGGATGAGCGCGGCGCGGATCACGGACCGCGTGCGGTGGCAGCTCGAGGGCTGGTTGACCGCGGCGTCCACCCGGCGCGGGGGTGAGGCCGACCCGATCGTCGCGCCGATCGCGCACCTGGCGCTGGCGGCGGAGGAAGTCGTCCCGGCGACCACCCACCAGCCGGGCCTGTGGGGCGCGGACGCGGGCGAGGGGGAACGTGCCCGGCGGGCGCTCGGGCGGGTGCAGGGCCTGCTCGGCGGGCACGCTGTGCTCACGGTGGAGCTGCAGGGCGGCCGCGGGCCCCGCGACCGGGTGCGGCTCGTGCCCTTCGGCACGGAGGGGGGCGCGGGTCGCGACCCCGGGCTGCCCTGGCCGGGCGCCCTGCCCAGCCCCGCGCCCGCCGGGCTGCCGGACGACCCGGTGCCCGCTCGGGTGCTCGACGCCGCGGGGCACGACGTCGTCGTGGACGCTCGGCTCGCGATGAGCGGCGAGCCCGCCGCCGTCGCGTGCGGGGACACGGGCGGGAGCAGGGGGCCGGTCGCGGTGACGGGATGGGCGGGTCCCTGGCCGCTCGCCGAGCGCTGGTGGTCCGGGGGCGGGGGCGCGCGCCGCGTCTACCTGCAGGCGGTGCTCGACGACGGGCGGGCGCTGCTGCTGGCGCAGACCGGCGGCGTGTGGCAGGTGGAGGCGTTCTATGACTGAGGCGGAGGTGCAGCGGAGGGTGGGGGCCGAGGGACGAGGTGCGCGCCAGGAGCGGAACCGCAGTCTCGGTCATCAGAGGGCGACGACTGAGCGGACGACCGGCGGGTACGCCGAGCTGCACGCCCACTCGGCGTTCAGCTTCCTCGACGGCGCGTCCCACCCGGAGGAGCTGGCGGCCGAGGGCGCGCGCCTCGGGCTGGAGGCGCTGGCCCTGACCGACCACGACGGGCTGTACGGGGTGGTGCGCTTCGCGGAGGCCGCGCGGAAGGTGGGGCTGCCCACGGTCTTCGGGGCCGAGCTGCACCTGCCGGCTCCCGCGACCCCCGGCGCGGCGCCGGGCACCGCCGGGAGCCGGCCGGTGCTCGACCCGCCCACCGGCGTCCCCGACCCGCGTGCCACCCACCTGCTGGTGCTGGCGCGCGGCGACCAGGGCTATCGCAACCTGTCCCGCGCGATCGCGACCGCCCACCTGGAGGCGGGGGTCAAGGGCAAGGCCCGGTACGACCTCGAGGGCCTCGGGGCCGAGGCCAGCGGCGAGTGGCTCGTGCTCACCGGGTGCCGCAAGGGGGCCGTCCGACGCGCGCTCACCGCCCCCGCGGGCGGCGTCGACGCGGCGCGGCGCGAGCTCGACCTGCTGGTCGCCACGTTCGGCCGCGACAACGTGGCCGTCGAGCTGACCGCGACCGGGGACCCGCGGGACGCCGACCTGCACGACGCGCTCGTCGGCCTGGCCCACGACGCGCGCCTGCCGGTCGTCGCGACCGCGAACGCGCACTACGCCCGCCCGCGCGACGCCGACCTGGCGGGCGCGCTCGCCGCCGTGCGGGCGCGCTCCTCGCTGGACGGCCTGGACGGCTGGCTGCCCGGTGCCCCGGTCGCACACCTGCGCTCGGCCGCCGAGATGCGGGCGCTGCACCGGCGCCACCCGCGGGCCGTCTCCACGGCGGCGGGGCTCGCGGCGGAGTGCGCCTTCGACCTGCGCCTGGTGGCGCCGGACCTGCCCCCCTACCCGGTGCCGGACGGGCACGACGAGGCCAGCTGGCTGCGCGAGCTGGTGCGGCGGGGCGCCACCGACCGGTACGGGCCGCGCCCCGCCCCCGGCGTCCCCGGTGACGAGCGCGCCTGGGCGCAGATCGACCACGAGCTGCGCGTCATCGAGGAGCTGACCTTCCCCGGGTACTTCCTCGTCGTCTACGACCTCGTGGAGTTCTGCCGCCGGGAGGGCATCCTGTGCCAGGGGCGCGGGAGCGCCGCCAACTCGGCGGTCTGCTACGCGCTCGGCATCACCGCGGTCGACGCCGTGAAGCACGGCCTGCTGTTCGAGCGCTTCCTCGCGCCCGAGCGCGACGGCCCGCCGGACATCGACATCGACATCGAGTCCGGGCGCCGCGAGGAGGTCATCCAGCACGTCTACGCGACGTTCGGGCGCACGCACGCGGCGCAGGTCGCGAACGTCATCTCCTACCGGCCGCGATCGGCCGTGCGCGACGCGGCCCGCGCGCTCGGCTACGACGTCGGGCAGCAGGACGCCTGGAGCAAGTCCATCGAGCGCTGGGGATCGCTGCGCGGGCCGGACCCGGCCAGCCCGGCGGCCGACGCCGCGGCCGGGGTCGCGCGGGCGGCGGCGGGCGCACCGGAGAACCGGACGGCGGCCAAGGACGCGCGCGTGGCCGCGCTGTGGGGGCCGGCGGAGACGCTCCCGGACGGACAGCTCGAACAGAGAGGACAGAGAGGACAGGGAGGACAGGGCGGGGGCCGCGCCGACCGCCCGCACGCGGGTCACCAGCCCGGGCGCGGCCGCCGCGACTGGTCGCCGACGCTCGGCCACCGGCAGGGCCCCCGGCCCCACGGCGACGAGGGCCGCCGGCGGGTCGTGGACCCGCTCGCGACGGACGAGGGCGAGGTGCGCCGCGCCGACGACGCCCACGACGTCGTGCCCGCGCAGCGCCCCCCGTCGGCGCAGGAGGAGGGGCAGATCCCCGGCCCGGTGCTCGACCTGGCCGAGCGCATGCTGCGCCTGCCGCGCCACCTGGGCATCCACTCCGGCGGGATGGTCATGTGCGACCGCCCGGTGATCGAGGTCTGCCCCGTGGAGTGGGCGCGGATGGAGGGGCGCACGGTGCTGCAGTGGGACAAGGAGGACTGCGCGGACGCCGGGCTGGTGAAGTTCGACCTGCTGGGTCTGGGGATGCTCACCGCCATCCGGTACGCGTTCGACTCGATCGAGGCGCACACCGGCGAGCGGCTCACGCTGCACGGCCTGCCCGACGACGACCCGGCGGTCTACGACCTGCTGTGCGCCGCCGACACGGTCGGGGTGTTCCAGGTGGAGTCGCGCGCCCAGATGGCCACCCTGCCGCGCCTGCAGCCGCGGACGTTCTACGACATCGTCATCGAGGTCGCGCTCATCCGGCCCGGTCCCATCCAGGGCGGCTCCGTGCACCCGTACATCGAGCGGGCGCGGGGCAGGGAGAAGGTGACGTACCTGCACCCGCTGCTGGAGAGCTCCCTCGGCAAGACCAAGGGGGTGCCGCTGTTCCAGGAGCAGCTCATGCAGATGGCGATCGACGTGGCCGGCTTCACCCCTGCCGAGTCCGACCGGCTGCGCCGGGCGATGGGCTCCAAGCGGTCGGTCGAGCGGATGGAGGCCCTGCGCGGGCGCCTCATGGAGGGGATGCGGGCGAAGGGGGTGGACGACCCGGCCGTGCGCGAGGAGATCTACGACAAGCTCAAGGCGTTCGCCGACTTCGGGTTCCCCGAGTCGCACGCCTACTCGTTCGCCTACCTCGTGTACGCGAGCTCCTGGCTCAAGGTGCACCATCCCGCCGCGTTCTACGCCGGCCTCCTGGCCGCGCAGCCCATGGGGTTCTACTCGCCGCAGTCGCTGGCCGCCGACGCGCGCCGGCACGGGGTGCAGGTGCTGCGTCCGGACGTCAACGCCTCCCGCGCGCTGGCCTGCGTGGAGCGTTCGGCGGAAGGCGGGGACGACGGTTCCGCCCGCGAGAATGACGATTTCGGGCCGGCGCCCGACCCGGCGCTGGCCGTCCGGCTGGGGTTGTCGGCGGTGCGGAGCATCGGGGACGACCTGGCCGAGCAGATGGTCGCGGAGCGGGAGGAGCGGGGCCCGTTCCGCGACCTGCGCGACCTGGCCCGCCGGGTCGGGCTCAGCACCGCCCAGCTGGAGGCGCTCGCGACCGCCGGGGCCACGGAGGGCCTCGGCGCCGGACGTCGGGAGGCGCTGTGGGCGGCCGGGGCGCTCGGCCAGGAGGGGCCGGGCACGTTGCCTGGAGTGTCCGTGGGGGTCGACGCCCCGACGCTGCCGGGCATGACCCCGGTCGAGACGGACGTCGCCGACGCCTGGGCCACGGGCATCACGCCCGGCTCGACGTCGCCGCTGGAGCACGTGCGCGACGGGCTGGAGCGGGCGGGGGTGCTCACCGTCGCCGGGGTGTGCGCCACGGAGCCCGGCCGGCGGGTGGCGGTGGGCGGCGTCGTGACGCACCGGCAGCGCCCGGGCACGGCGGGCGGCGTGACGTTCCTGTCGCTCGAGGACGAGACGGGGCTGCTCAACGTCATCTGCACGGCGGGGCTGTGGCGCCGCTTCCGGACCGTGGCGCGCGGCGCCCCCGCGATGGTGGTCCGGGGCCGGGTGGAGAGTGCCGACGGGGCGGTCAACCTGCTCGCGGAGCACCTCGCGCCGCTGCGGCTGCCCGTCGCGACCCGGTCGCGGGACTTCCGGTGACCACACGCCCCGCGGGCGGCGGGCCGGTCCGGTGCCTAGCCTGGCGGGCATGATCTCCGGGCTCCGGGTCGCTCCGGCCGGGGCGGACCGGTTCGACGACGTGGTGACGATGCTCAACCCGCGCGGCCGGCCGCAGGCGTGCTGGTGCCTGCACTGGCGCCAGCCGCGCGGGCTGCCCGCCGACGGACGTCGCGACCACCTGCGCGACCTGACCGGCCGCACCCCGGCACCCGGGCTCCTCGCGCTCCTCCCCGACCCGGAGCGTGGCGACGAGACGGTCGTGGGATGGGTGGGCCTCGCGCCGGTGTCCGCGTCGTCGTCGCTCCAGCACAGCCGGGTGCTGCCCCGCGTCGACCCCGCCGAGCGGCCGACGACGTGGGCCGTGATGTGCTTCGTCGTCCGGCCCGGGTACCGCCGCCGCGGCGTCGCCCGAGCCCTCCTGGCCGCGTCCGTGGACTACGCCCGCGACCACGGGGCGCACGCCGTCCAGGGGTTCCCGGTGGAACCCGAGCCGGGGCGCCGCGTCCCGGTCGGCGCGGCGTTCGTGGGCACGGTGGGCCTGTTCGAGTCCGTGGGCTTCGACCGGGTCGGCGACACGTCCGCGACGAGCGGCCGCCTGCCGCGGTGGGTCATGCGCCGGGAGCTGCTCCCTTGACCGACCGGGTCGTGGACGGGCCGGCTCAGCCCGTCCTGTCCGCGGCGTCCTCCTCGCGGGGGCTCGTGGCGCGGCGTCGGGCCCGCCGGCCGCGGGCGACCTCGGTCTCGAGGGCGTCGAGCGGCTGGGCGAACGGGTCGCCGAAGCGCGCCAGCCACAGGCGCACGACGTCGAGCCCGGCGTCGTCGACAGCGTAGAGACGGCGCGCGCCCTCGGCCCGGACGGTGACGAGACGCGCGTCCCGCAGCACCCGCAGGTGCTGCGAGACGGCCGGCTGCGAGATGCGGGTCTCCGCGCGCAGGGCGTCGACGAGCGCGCCCGCGGGTCGCTCGCCGCCGGCGAGCAGCTCGAGCAGGCGCCGCCGCACGGGGTCGCCCAGAGCCTCGAACGGACCCCGCGGCAGGGCTTCGACGGGGCCGCGCGGCGCGGGCCGTGCGACCCCCAGGGCCTCGGGGGCTGCCCCCGCCGACGCCGCGGCGCGCGGCATCAGGCCTCCGGCACCGTGGTGTAGAAGGCGACCGTGCGCTCGGCCGCCGCGCGGGCGGCGTCCGGGTCGTCCCCGTCGGCGATCGCGGCGTCGGCCCAGCCCGCGGCGGCGAGCCGGGAGAACGCGACGCCCTCGGGCGAGAGCGACCAGGCCTCCGCGGCCTTCGGGTCGATCGCGCCGGTCGGGTCCGCGACGTGCAGCCCCAGCCCGACGAGGCCGAGGTCCCAGCCGACGCCGGTGGCGCCCGGGCCGTACTGGTCCCAGAGCTCCTGGGGGACGACGGCCTCGTGCACGAGCTCGAGGACGGTGCTGTCGCCGTCGTCCGTCAGGGCGACGGTCAGCCACGAGACGGAGCCGCCGAACTCCCAGGTGACGGCGAAGCTCGCGGGGGCGTCGCAGCGCTCGACGATGCCTCCGGCGTTCCCCTCGAGCTGGTAGCGCCCGCCGACGGTCAGGTCGCCGCTGACGGGGAGGAACCAGCGGGGGATGCGTGCGGCGGAGGTGACGGCGTCCCACAGGTCGTCACGGTCCGTGGCGTAGGCGCGGCGGGCGACGGCGATCTTCGTGGGCGTGCCGTCCCGCTCGCCGGTGCGGATCTCCCGCGCCACGAGCCCCGCGGTGGCGACCGGGTCGATGGTGATGGTCATGGCGACTCCTTGATATAAGCGGACACTTATATATAACCATGTGCCGACGCCCGGGGGAAGAGGCGGACGGCGTCAGTCCAGGGGAGCGACGACGCAGATCTCGAAGGTCCCGCGTCCGCGCCGCAGGAGGTAGCGGCACCTCTCGTCGGCGATCTCGGCGGCGAGCTCGTCCCGGTACGACCAGCGGACCTCGATCCACAGCAGGGCCCAGCCGACCTCCTCGACGGCCACGAGCTCGGGCAGCGCCGCGACGGCCTCGCGTGCCCGCGGGGCGGCCGGGCGCTGCCTCCACAGGCCGAGCACGTCCTCGGGGGACGTGAGGACGGTCGAGCCCTCCTGGTCGACGAGGAGGGCGGGCAGGTCGTAGCGGTCGGTGACCGCCTCGAGGTCCTCCGCGCCGAGGACCAGGCCCAGGTCCGCGAGGAAGGAGGCGAGCGCCTCGCCGTCGTACGAGCCCGTCGGATCCGCCATCCGATCACGGTAGCCCCGTGGCATGATCGGCGCCCATGAGCCGCCGTCACGCGCGAGCCCTGGCGCCCGCCGTCGTCGCCCTGCTGGCCGTGGGCCTGTCCGCGAGCGGGTGCGCCGACCCGGCCGGGGGTTCCGGGCCGTCGTCGTCCGGCGTCTCGGACGCTCCCGCGACCGGCGAGCAGGTCGCCGAGGCGGCCGAGCTCTGGGGTGCCGCCCCGCAGTACGTGCTGACGACGGCGGCTGACGGGTTCGAGGCGGTGCCGTCCGCCGCCGGGGTCTTCGGCGCCGACGGCTTCTCCGTCCAGTTCGGCGGCCGGGCCGGGCACACGTTCATGTTCTCGGCCGTCGAGGGAGCGATGACCGCGGACGACTGCGCGACCGTCGCGGTCATGGACGTCGGCGGGGGCGAGGTCGGCGGGCCCGTGACGTGCGTCGAGGAGGACGGGGCGCTCCGCAGGACGGCCGGGGACGCGGAGGAGTACGCCGTCGTGCGCGACGGCGTACTCGTGCGGGTCTCCGGGAGCTCCGCCGACCACGAGGCGCTGCGCGAGGCGGCCGGGAACGTCCACGTGCCGACGAGCGGCGAGCTCGCCGCGCTCGTCGAGGGCACGCCCGTGGATCCCGGCGCCGTGGATCCCGGCGCCGTGGAGCGCGGCGACCTGCCGCCCGGCGACGGCGCTCCGGACAACTCCGTCGACGCGGGCGGCTGACGGGCGCCGTCACCAGGCCTGGGCGAAGACGTCGGCGAACAGCACGTCCGGGTCCGCCTCGAGGCCGCGGGACGCGAACCACGTGCACACGTTCCGGCAGTCGCGGTGCAGCAGTTCCGCGCCGAACGGGTTCGCCACGAGGTCCACGACCTGGGGCAGGTCGATGATCACGAGGCGGCCGCCGTCGTCCGGCGTGCCGTCCTCGCCGGTGCCGTCGACCAGGATGTTGTACGGCGACAGGTCGCCGTGCGCCCACCCGAGCCGTGCGATGACGCCCATCCCGTGCCGCAGCTGCTCGAACCAGTCGGCGAGGAGCGACGGGTCGGGGCGGGTGCGGGCGAGGCGCGGTGCGGCCTCGACCGTGCCGTCCGCCGACTCCCGGCCGACGAACTCGAGCAGCAGCTCGGTGCCGTCGATCTGCACGGGGTAGGGCACGGGGGCTCCGGCGTCCCACAGGCGGGACAGGGCGAGGAACTCGGCGTCCGCCCACTGGGTCGCGGCGACGGCCTTGCCCCACGAGGACTTGCGGTCCTCGATGGCGCGCTGGTCGCGGGTGCGGCGCACGCGCCGCCCGTCGGTGTACTCGCCGTCCCGGTGGAACTGGCGGTGGTCGCGGCCGCGGTACCGCTTGGCGGCCAGCAGGCTGCGACGGGTCGGGTCGTCGGGCACGGCGCGCTCGACGAGGAAGACGTCCGCCTCCTTGCCGGTCTTGAGCACGCCGAGCTCGGTGTCGAGCGCGGCGTCGGCGGTGACGACCCAGTCGGGACGGGGCTCGGGGCCGCGTTGGCCCTTGGTGACGGCGGTCCAGGTGGACCACCGCTGGTCGGGGCCGGGCTCCACGGGGAGCTCGACGCCGAGGTCTGCCTCGAAGGAACCGGGGGATGAGGCGGGGGAGAAGGGGAAGGTCGAGGGGGTGTGCTGGTGCACGCGAGACTCCTGCTCAGGTCGAGGAGCTCGGGCGCGGCCCCTCAGGATCGGGTGGTGTCCGCCCGCCGGAGAGCCTCCGGGAGGGCGCGCGAGACGACGTCGTCCATCGGTCTGCCCTCCTTCACGTGCGGGCCCGCGCCGATCGCGTGCCGCCTGCGGGGAGCATGGCAGGGGCCGCCCGCGGCGGTCCACGTCTTTTTCGTCCGTAGGGTGCGGGGATGGGGTTCGTACCGGTCGTGGAGGGTGTCCCGGGCGTCGAGGACGTCCTGGTCCGCACCGCCCGGCGGCTGCGCACCACGACCACCCTGGTGCTCGCTCCCGGGGGCGGCGCCGTCGACGACGGTCGCGCGGCGCTCCTGGTCGACCCGGCGTGGGACGCCGACGAGCTCGTGGCGGTCGCCGACGAGACGAGCGCCCGGGGCGGCCGGCTCGTCGCCGGGTACTCGACGCACGCCCACCACGACCACCTCCTGTGGCACCCGCGTCTCGGCCCCGAGGTGCCGCGCTGGGCGACGGCGCCAGCGGCGCTGGTCGCTCGGCGGGAGCGTCCACGGCTGCTGACGGAGGCGCGCGCCGACGCCGGGAGGTACGGGGGAGCCGGGCACCCGGCCGAGGTGCTCGACCTCCTGGGGCGCGTCGCGCCCGTCCCGGCGGGCGAGCGTGGCGTCCCCGACCCGGACGGCGTCCTGCCGCCCACCGAGCTCGTGGTCCACGACGGCCACGCCCCCGGGCACGGCGCGCTCTGGCTGCCCCGCAGCCGCGTGCTGGTGGCGGGGGACGTGCTGAGCGACGTCGAGCTCCCGCTGCCGCTCGACGAGATCGCGGGCGGCGGCACTGTGGCGAGCACGGAGGCGAGCACGGAGGCGGGCTCGGTGGCGGGCTCGGTGGCGGGCTCGGAGGTGAGCAGGGAGGCGAGCAGGGAGGCGAGCAGGGAGGGCAGCGCGGTGCGCGACGTCGAGCGCTACCTCGCCGGGCTGGACCGGCTCGCGCCGTACGCGGCCCGGTGCGCCGTCGTCGTACCGGGGCACGGGACGCCGACGGCGGACGCGGTGGCCCGCCTCGACGCCGACCGTCGCTACCTCGACGCGGTGCTGGCGGGCCACGCCGTCGACGACCCGCGACTGGTGCTGCCGGGGGCCGCGGAGGAGGACCGCAGGCTGCGTGCCGCGCTGGCGCGCTGACGCGGGCGTGCCGGTCAGCCGCCGAAGGTGCCGGCCCAGGCGGCCGTGACCTGCTCCCAGACCGGCTGGGTGTCGAAACCCATCTGTCCCAGGACGGCCCAGGCCACGCCGGCGACCGCGTAGAGGCTGACCGGCGTCATGACGAGCCACTCCCGCCACGACCCGGCGTCGCCGAGGATCGGCAGCGAGAGGTTGCCGCCGTCGCGCCACACGTCGTCGAAGGGCAGCACCCGGTAGCGCCGGACCCAGTAGGGGGAGCGGAACTTCAGCGGCCACAGGAGGGGGACGCCCGCGGTGGTGACGAGGTCTCCGAGCACGTGCACCGTGCAGCCGAGCGCGACGGCGAGCGGCATCCAGTTCCACTCCTCGGGGGCGAAGACGGCCACGCACGCGGCGAGGAGCAGCGACAGCGTCCAGGTCCACCAGCGCTTGCCGCCGGTGACCTTCCAGGCGCGCAGCGCGAACGCGATGAGCAGGACGGCCATGACGCCGGGGCCGACCAGGACCTCGCCGAACGTCTCCGTGCTGATCGAGACCATGCCCATCACCCACGCGATCGCGGTGAAGACGGCGATGCCGAGGATGGAGTGGGTGCCGTTGCGGTGCCCGCCGGACACGGTCGCGACGAGCTTGGTGACGCCCTCGGAGACAGGGGGGAGCGAGTGCGCGATGGTGCCGCTGTGGTGATCGGCGTCGGGCAGCAGCGCGGCGCCCGCGCAGACCAGCGCGCCGGTCATCACCCCGACCTCGGAGACCGGGTGCCAGCCGAACGCGAACGGCGCCGTCGACGTGACGGCGACCCAGGCGGCCGCTCCCGACGCGGCGTGGTGCCCACCCATCATGACCTGCGGCGCTCCCGTCCACGGCTGCCGGTTCGCCGCCGTCGTCCCGTTCCTCACCCTTGACCGGTTGGTCCGGGCCGGGCAGGACGCTACACGTCGGCACCGACGCGCGAGCCTGTGACCAGGGACGGGCGTCGCGGTTTGCGAGAGGCCGCCCCCGCCGTGCTATGTTTTTCCCCGCACCGAGACGGCGCCGAGGCGCTGTCGAGGTCCACTCGTCCGGGTGGCGGAATGGCAGACGCGCTAGCTTGAGGTGCTAGTGCCCTTTATCGGGCGTGGGGGTTCAAGTCCCCCTCCGGACACTCGTTGAGACAGCGACGAACCAGCCCCCGGGGTCCACAACCCGGGGGCTTTTTCGTGCCCGGGCACGCGCTCATCTCACCGTCCCGACCCGTGTGGTCCCGACCCGTGTGGCGTATGCCGCGAGAGCCGCACGGGTCTTGGTCTCCTGGGGCGCACCGAGGTCGACGCCCTGGCTCGCGAGGAACACCTTCGTCTCCGCCGCAGCCTGGAACGCCGCGGCCGGCGCCGCCTTGGCCGACAGCTCGAGGATGCGGTCGCCGTCGGGCAGGAACCACAGCTCGGCGGTCATGGGCCGGGGCAGCCCCGCGGGCGCGAACCGGGCCTTGAGCAGGGTGACGGGGCCCAGCACGCGCAGGTCGTCGAACCCGACGCCGGCCGGGAGGCGCGGCTCGAGCAGCGAGAGCTGCGTCCGGTCGAGCAGGCCGGGCAGGCGACCGACGTCGTCCAGCAGGGCGCGGACGTCGTCGTCGGGGAGCCGGCGCGTGGACGAGCACGAGCAGGTGAACCCGGCCGGCGACGCGTCCACCTCGACCTTGAAGCCGTCGGCCCGCCGCGCGCGGCCGGGGACGTCCGCCGGCAGCATCGGCCGCACCTTCGCGGTGACGTCGCCGGCCTTGCGCTGCGTGCGCCGGGCGCGGACGACGAGCCCGGCGGCGGACAGGTCGAGCGCGGGCGTGTCGAGGAACGCGACCTGGCGGATCGTCGCGTCGAGCGCGTCGATCCCGAGCCGGTCCAGCACGCGGCGATGGTCCGCACCGGGCACGGTCAGCTTCAGCTCGACCGCGTCGACGTCGGGCAGGACGGCGAGGACGGCTGCGAGCGTCTCGGCGTCGTACGCGGGCACCGGCGCGGACGTCGGCGCCGACGGCGCCGACGGCGCCGACGGGTCGAGGATGCTGTGAGGCTGCGGGGACGTCCCGGTCATGGTGGGCTCCTCCTGTCGCCGGGCGACGTGGGTCCATGGTCCGGCGACGGCGGCGCTCGCGCACCGGGCCACCGGTCGGGCGGGAGAAATTCACCCGGGCGGGCGGCGCGCGTCGTCCTCCCACGACGGGCGGGCGCCGTGCGGCAGACTGGGCGGACGATCGGCGAGAGGAGCGCACGGGTGGCGAAGCGCACGAGCGAGAACGTCCCGGCCTGGCTGCGGACGTCGGCCGGCTGGTCGTGGAGGCTCATCGCCCTGACCGCGGCGGTCGCGCTCGTGTTCTGGGCGACGGTGCAGGTGCAGCTCGTCTTCGTGGCGGTCTTCCTCGGGCTCGTGTTCGCGTCGGTGCTCAACCCCGTCGCGGACTTCTACGCCAAGGTCATGCCGCGCCCGCTGGCCACCGCGCTCGCGATCCTCAGCGCGTTCCTCGTGCTCGGCGGCCTCCTCACGTACGTCGTCGCCTCCGTGGCCGGGCAGTGGGAGAACCTCGCCGGCCAGTTCGACACCGGCGTGCAGCAGATCCTCCAGTACGTGGAGAGCGGGCCGTTCGGGCTGTCCGTGACCGGCGACCAGATCAACGAGTGGATCGACCAGGGCCGGCAGTGGGTCGCCGACAACGCCGACTCGCTGGTCAGCCAGGCGGCGCAGAGCGCGGGCTCGGTCTTCGAGGGCTTCGCCATCTTCGCCCTGTCGATCTTCTGCACGGTCTTCTTCGTCGCGTCGGGCGGCAAGATGTGGCGCTGGTTCCTGGGCCAGATCCCGGAGGAGCACCGCACCCGGTGGCAGGCCGCCGCGGGAGCCGGCTGGTACAGCTTCTCCGGCTACGCGCGCGGCACCGTGATCATCGCCTTCGTCGACGGCGTCCTGGCGTTCATCCTGCTGACGATTCTCGGGGTGCCGCTCGCGGCCCCCCTGGCCGTGCTGGTCTTCATCGGTGCGTTCATCCCGCTGATCGGCGCGCCGCTGGCGATGATCATCGCGGCCGTCGTCGCGCTCGCGGCCAACGGGTTCGTCACGGCGCTCATCGTCACGATCGGCATCGCGCTCATCGGGCAGCTCGAGGGGCACGTGCTGCAGCCGCTCATCATGGGCAAGCAGGTGGCGCTGCACCCGCTGGTCATCGGCCTCGGGGTCACCGCCGGCACCGTGCTGGCCGGGATCCTCGGCGCGATCATCGCGGTCCCGCTCATGGCGGTCGCGTGGACCGTGTTCTCGACGCTGCGGGGCGACCGGCCGCACCCCGAGCTCGACGAGCCGCCCGGGCCGGGCGACAGGCCGCTCGCCGTGGCCCCGATCCTCGCGCCGCCGGACGCCGCCGCGGCAGGCGGGGCCACCGAGGGATCCGAGGAGACCCCGGACAAATAGCGATGAAGCCGTCGGGCCCGGCGTGCCACGATGCCCCGATGGAGCCGTTCGTCCTCGCTACCGACCGCGTCCGCCTGTCCGTCCCGACCTCCGCCGACGTCGACCGCATCGCCGACATCTGCGCGGACCCCGCGATCGCGCGGTGGACCACGGTGCCGTCGCCGTACACGCGCGACGACGCGGTCGGGTTCGTCGACAGGTTCGTCGCCGACGGCTGGGCCGAGGAGAAGGACTTCACCTGGGCGGTCCGCGCGCCAGGGGCTTCGGACACCCCCGTGCTGGCGATGGTCGGGATCTCGCGGGAGGGCGCGCCGGGCGTGCAGCCCGCGGGCGAGCTGGGCTTCTGGTGCGCCCCGGACGCCAGGGGCCGGGGGCTGATCACCGATGCGGCACGGCTCGTGGTCGACTGGGCCGTCGACCCGGAGGGCCTCGGCCTCGGTGTCGTGCGCTGGCGCGCGAACGTGGGCAACTGGGCGTCACGTCGTGTCGCCTGGAAGCTCGGCTTCCGCTACGAGGGGCTGCTCCGTCGTTTCGGCGCGCAGCGGGGCGTGCTGCAGGATTCCTGGGTGGCGTCGTACGTCCCGGGCGACCCGCGCGAGCCGAACGAGCCGTGGCCCGCGGAGGCCTCGTCGGCCGCCTGACCGGTCGGCTTTGGGCGCGCTCGTCCCCGGACCGTATGCTCCCTGCGCGCAAGGGCGCGGATCGAGGCACGCACGGCGCGCGCCGGGAGCATGGAGGCTGGCGATGGGGCTGGAACGACGGGTCGCGGTGATCGGGGCGGGGCCGTCGGGCCTGGCCGCCGCGCGGGCGCTGGACCGCGCCGGGCTCGCCTTCGACGGGTACGAGGCCCACACGGACGTCGGCGGGCTGTGGGACATCGACAACCCGCGCTCGACCGTCTACGAGTCCGCGCACCTCATCTCCTCGCGCACCACGACGCAGTTCGACGAGCTGCCGATGGACTCCGCAGCCGACTACCCGAGCCACCGCGAGCTGCTGCGCTACTTCCGCGCCTACGCGGACGAGTTCGGGCTGCGGGAGCGCTTCCGCTTCGGCACGCGCGTGACCGCGGTCGTGCCGGCCGACGGCGACGACACCGGCCGCAGCGGCTGGGTGGTGCGGTCCGAGCCCGCCGGCCCGGCGTCGGACCCGACGGCCGGAGCCGTCGAGCGCACGTACTCGCACGTCGTCGTCGCGAACGGCACGCTCGCCGAGCCGAACGTGCCGACCCTCCCCGGGGAGTTCGCCGGCGAGGTGCTGCACTCGAGCGCGTACAAGAGCGCGGACGTGCTCGAGGGCAGGCGGGTCCTCGTCGTCGGGGGCGGCAACTCCGGCTGCGACATCGCCGTGGACGCCGTCCACCGCGCCGCGTCGGTCGACCTGTCGGTGCGGCGTGGCTACTGGTTCGTGCCGCGCTACCTGCTGGGCCGACCGACCGACACGCTCAACCAGGGCCGGCCGCTCCCCGCCCGGATCAAGCAGGCCGTCGACTCCCGTCTCCTGCGACTCCTCAACGGGGACCCGCGCCGCTTCGGCTTCCCCGAGCCGGACCACAGGATCTACGAGTCGCACCCCGTGGTGAACTCCCTCGTGCTGCAGCACGCCGGGCAGGGCGATCTGCGGGTGCGGGCCGACGTCGACCGGTGCGAGGGCCGGACGGTGCACTTCGCCGACGGCAGCAGCGACGACTACGACCTCGTGCTGCTCGCCACCGGCTACCGGCTCGACTACCCGTTCCTGGACCCGCGCCACCTGGCCTGGTCCGGCCCCGGCTCGGGCACGGCGCCGCGGCTGTTCTGCAACATCGTGCCGCCGTCGGGCAACGGGCTGTTCGTCGTCGGGATGCTCGAGGCGTCCGGCATCGGCTGGCAGGGCCGCGCCGAGCAGGCCGAGCTGGTGGCGCGCTACCTCGCGGCCGAGGCGGCCGGCACCGGCGGCGACACCGCCGCCCGCGCGCGGGCCGTGCGCTTCCGACGGCGCCTGACCGAGCCGTGGCCGGACCTGACCGGCGGCTACCGCTACCTCGGGCTGGAGCGGATGAGCTACTACGTGAACAAGGACGCCTACCGGCGCACGGTGCGGCGCCTCGCGGCCGAGCTGGCCCCCGCGCCGTCCGGGGAGGGCACGGCGTGAACATCGACGACGTCGCCGTCCGCTTCGCGCCCGGGTCGATGGTCGCCCTCGACCTCGTGCTCGGCCTCATCATGCTCGGCATCGCGCTCGACACGTCGCCCGCGGACTTCCGGGCGCTGCGCCGCGCGCCGCGGGCGGCCGTGCTGGCGCTGGTCGCGCAGCTCGTCGCGCTCCCCGCCGTGACCTTCGGGCTCACGCTGCTGCTCGACGTGCAGGCGTCGGTCGCGCTCGGCATGATCCTCGTCGCGTGCTGCCCGCCCGGGAACGTGTCCCAGGTGCTGACGCACCGCTCGGGCGGCAACGTGGCGCTGTCGGTCTCGCTCACCGCCGTCGGGAACGCGATCTACATCGTCGCGATGCCGCTCAACCTCGCCCTGTGGGGGTCGCTGCACCCGACGGCGGGCGCGATCCTCACCGACGTGCGCCTGGACGCGGGACAGATGCTGCTCGAGATCCTCCTGGTCATCGGGGTGCCGTTCGCCGTCGGGATGCTCGTGCGCACCCGCTGGCCCGCGCTCGCCGCGCGGGTGCACCGCCCGGTGCGCTGGGTGAGCCTCGTGGCGCTCGTCGGCTTCATCGTCGCGGCGCTCGCGGGCAACTTCGCGGTCTTCGTCGCCTCCATCGGCGTGGTCCTGCTGGCCGTGTTCCTGCACGACGCCGCCGCCCTGGGCCTGGGGTACCTCGCCGGGAGGGCGGGCCGCCTCGGGGCGCGGGAGGTCAAGGCGGTCACGTTCGAGGTCGGCATCCGCAACGCGGGCCTCGGGCTCGGCCTCGTGTTCACGTTCTTCGGCGGGCTGAGCGGCATGGCCGTCGTCGCCGGCTGGTGGGGCGTCTGGGACATCGTGGCCGGGCTGGCGCTGGCGACCGTCTGGGCGCGCCGGACCCGGGCCCGCGCGGCCCGCACGGAGGTGGCGGCATGAGGCGCGTCCTGGTCACCGGCGGCGCCGGGTTCCTCGGGTCGCACGCGGTGGCGGCCCTCGCGGCGCACGACGACGTCGCGCACGTCGTCGCCGGCGACCTGCGCGAGGCCCGGGTGCCCGACGGCGCCGCGTGGGAGCGGCTCGACGTCACGGACCCCGCCTCGGTGCGCCGGGTGATCGACGCGCACGACGTCGACACGGTGGTGCACCTCGCGGCCATCGTGAACCCGGGCACCCTCGACGCCGCGACCGAGCGGGCCGTCGACGTCGACGGCACCCGGAACGTCCTCGACGCCTGCGTGGCGGCCGGGGTCCACCGGGTGGTGATCTCGTCCTCGGGAGCGGCCTACGGCTACCACGCGGACAACCGGGTGCCGCTGACCGAGGCCGACCCGGTGCGCGGCAACGAGGAGTTCACGTACTCGCGCCACAAGCGCGAGGTCGAGGAGATGCTCGCGCGGTACCGCGCCGACCACCCGGGCCTGGGCCAGGTGGTGCTGCGCATCGGGACGATCCTCGGCCCCGGCGTCGACAACCAGATCACGGCCCTGTGGGAGACGCGCAGGCTGCTGCGGGTGCGCGGTGCGGAGAGCCCGTTCGTCTTCGCGTGGGTCGACGACGTCACCGGCGCGGTGGTCGCCGGCGCGACCGGGGCGACCACGGGCACGTTCAACGTGTGCGGCGACGGCGCGATGACCGTGGCCGACATCGCGGCGCGCCTCGGCCGGCCCACGCTGGACGTCCCGGCGTGGGCGCTCGCCGCCGCGCTGCGCGTCGGGCACGCCCTGCGCCTCACGGTGCACGGGCCGGAGCGCGTCGGGTTCCTGCGCTACCGGCCGGTGCTCGACAACTCCCGGCTCAAGGCCGAGCTGTACGAGCCGCGGCTGACGTCGCGCGAGGCGTTCGACACCTGGGTGCGCGGCCGGGGCACGCCGGAGCCGGAAACAGGTGGCCCCCGTGCGGAGGTCGGGTAGCATCGACGCCGTCCCCGCGGCCTCCGCCGCGCGTGAGAGGGGACGGCTCCAGGACGAGAGGCGCACCACAGCGATGACGGGCATCCGGACGACCGCCTAGCGCGTCGACCCCGAGGCTCCCCGCCGCCAGCACGCTCGAGTGCCGGCCCGAGGAGCGGCGTCGACGCACCCGCCGTCCGCCGTTCCCGCACCGCTGGAGTCCTCCGTGCCCGCTACCCATCCCTCCGTCGTCCTGCAGGACGTCACCTTCTCCTGGCCCGACGGGGCCACCCCGATCGCCGGCGTGTCCGGCGCCTTCTCCCGCGGCCGCACCGGCCTCGTCGGTCTCAACGGCGCGGGGAAGTCCACCCTGCTGCGCCTCGTCGCCGGGCGCCTGCGACCGACGTCCGGGTCGATCACCGTGTCCGGCGTCGCGGACTACCTGCCGCAGCGCCTCACCCTCGACACGGACGCCACGGTCGCGGACCTGCTCGGCGTGCGCGACGTCGTCGACGCGGTGCGCGCCATCACCGCCGGCGAGGTGCCCGAGGACCGCCTCGCCGCGCTCTTCGACGTCGTCGGCGACGGCTGGGACGTCGAGGAGCGCGCCCACGCCGAGCTCGCCGGCACGGGGCTGCCGTCCGGCGACGGCGTGCTCGACCGCCCGGTCGGCACCCTCTCGGGCGGCGAGGCGATGCTCGTCGCCGTCACCGGTGTGCGGCTGCGCGGCGCGGACGTCGCGCTCCTGGACGAGCCGACCAACAACCTCGACGGCGCCGCCCGCGAACGGCTGCACGAGATCGTGCGCACGTGGCGCGGCGCGCTCGTCGTCGTCTCGCACGACCGGGAGCTGCTCGAGCTGGTCGACGAGACCGCGGAGCTGCGCACCGGCTCCCTCACCACCTACGGCGGCACGTACGCGCAGTACGAGGAGCACCTGGCGGCGCAGCAGGAGGCGGCGCGGGCCGCCCTGCGCGACGCCGAGCAGGTCCTGCGCCGCGAGAAGCGGGAGCGGATCAAGGCCGAGGAGCGCATCGCCCACTCCGAGCGCCGGGGCCGCAAGGACGTCGTGGAGCGCCGCTACGTCAAGGCGGCGATCAACGACCGGCGCAACTCCGCGGAGAAGTCGCAGGCAGCCCGCCGCGGCCAGGCCGCGGGGAAGGAGTCCGACGCCCGGGCCGCGGTCGAGGCCGCGGAGCTCTCCGTGCGTGCCGACGACCGCATCGTCGTCGACCTGCCCGACCCGGACGTGCCCGCGGGCCGGCGCCTCGCCGTCCTGCGCGGCACGGACGGACGCGAGGTCGTGCTCGCCGGGCCGGAGCGCGTGGCGCTGACCGGCCCCAACGGCGTCGGCAAGACGACGCTGCTGGAGCGGCTCGTCGGGGTCGCGCCCGGGGGCACCGACGTCGGCACGGGGGCGGTCGCCGACGCGCTCACCGACCGGGTCGGCTACCTGCCGCAGCGGCTCGACGTGCTCGACGACGACCAGACGGTGCTCGACGCCGTGCGGACCGGCGCGCCGGACGTCGCGCCCGGGGAGCTGCGCAACCGGCTGGCGCGGTTCCTCGTGCGCGGCGACCAGGTGGGCCGCCCGGTCGCGACGCTGTCGGGCGGCGAGCGGTTCCGCGTCACCCTCGCGCGGCTGCTGCTGGCCGACCCGCCCGCCCAGCTGCTGGTCCTCGACGAGCCCACGAACAACCTCGACATCGCCAGCACGGACCAGCTGGTGCAGGCGCTCGCCGCGTACCGGGGCGCGCTGCTGGTGGTGAGCCACGACCGGGCGTTCCTCGACCGGCTCGGACTCGACGCCGAGCTGGTGCTGGCCGCGGACGGGACGCTCTCCGAGCGGCGGTCGTAGCCGCCCGGCGAGCGCCCGGGCCTTGGTCCGGTCGTCGTGCGGTCAGGTGCAGGCCAGCGCGCCGTCGGCGGGCGCCTGGCCGGCCCCGACGAAGCCGACCGTCACGCTCTGGCCCGCGCCGACGTGCGCGGTCCACGCCACCGGGGTGACGACGCCGCCCGCCAGCTCGCCGCCCCACATGTTCGTGGAGGTGATGCCGGCGGCGTCGACCTCCCACGTCGCCAGGTCGGCGTCGCCGGCGGTGACCACGATCTGGCCCTGGTAGCCGCCGGACCACGAGCTCGTCGTGGTGTAGGCCGCGGTGCACGCGCCGTCGGTCGTCCCGCCGTCGTCGGTCGTCGTGGTGAAGGAGGCCGTCGGCGTGGGGTCGGACACCGCCCCGGTGTCGTCGTTGCGGGCCCGCACCGTCACCTCGTAGGTCGAGCCGGGGTCCAGCCCGGTGAGGTCGACCATGGGTGACTCGTCGGTCGCCGCGAGGACCTCGCCCGTGGCGGCGTCGAGCACGTCGTACCCCGTCACGCAGCCGGTCCGGGAGACGCCCCACATGAGGTGCGCCCGGGTGGCACGCACGTCGTGGGCCATGACCTCGCCGGGGACTCCCGGGGCCTCGTCCGGGCAGGCGGGCGGGTCCACGGGCCCGGTGTCGTCGCCGATGCCGGTGACCTCCCCGTCGCCGCCGTCGAACTCCACGTCCGAGCAGCTGTAGAAGTTCTCGCTGCTGTCCGAGCGCACCCAGTGCGTGAAGACGACGTGGCTCCCGGTGCGGTCGGCGGGCAGGGTGACGTCCCAGTAGTAGTAGTTGTCGCCTCCCGGGCCGCCGGTGTCCGGCGGGTCCGTCACGGAGTCGACCAGCTCGAGGTCCGCCCACCCGAGCGGCTGGGTCGGGTCGAAGCCCTCCCTCGTCACGTAGACGTCGAACCGGCCCGGGTGCTCGGCCCAGTTGTTGTGCTGGAACTCGTACGTGGCGCCCGCGGTGAGGTGCGTCGTCGGCCAGTCGGTGCGCGGCGCGTTGAACGCGGAGAAGTCGTACGGTCCCCGGTCGCCGCCGGAGCAGATGGTGCCGTCGGGGATGTACCCCTCGGTGCGGCCGGCGCCGTTCGAGTCCAGGTTGCCGAACCAGTTGTAGTAGGCGTTCGGTCCGCTCTCGGCGAGCGCGTCGGCGCACGCGGGGTTGCTCGGGGCGAGCTGTCCGTTCGGGGTCTGGGCGTCCACCCAGCACAGGTACTGCCGGGAACCGGGGAACACCTCCGCCCCGTGGGCGGCGGCGGGCTGGCCGACGACGGCGACGACGCCGACGGCGGCGAGCACGGCTGCCGCGAGGGATGCCGCGAGTCTTCGCATGATGGTCCTCCTCCTCGAGGTCCGTGGGTGCGTGGGCACGACGGTGGTCCACGGTGCGGACGGCGTCACCCCGGCTAAACGTTTCGCGCACGCGCGCCGGTACGGTGTCGGGGTGACGTCCCAGCCCCTCGCCCCGCGCCCGAGCACGCCTCCCACGACGCCCCCGTCCGCGCACCCCTCCGCCGAGCAGGAGGTGGTGGGCATCTGTCGTGACCTGCTGCGGATCGACACGTCCAACTACGGCAACGGCGAGGGGCCGGGGGAGCGACGGGCGGCGGAGCTCGTCGCCGGGCTGCTCACCGAGGTGGGGCTCGAGGTGGAGCTGTTCGAGTCGGAGCCCGGCCGCACGTCGGTCGTGACGCGGCTCGAGGGCACGGACCCGAGCCGGCCCGCGCTGGTGCTGCACGGGCACACGGACGTGGTGCCGGCCGCGGCCGACGACTGGTCCGTCGACCCGTTCGGCGGCGAGGAGATCGACGGGCTCCTGTGGGGCCGCGGCGCGGTGGACATGAAGGACATGGACGCGATGATCCTGTCCGTCGTGCGGCAGATGGTCCGCGAGGGGCGCCGCCCGGCGCGCGACGTCGTCGTCGCCTTCTTCGCCGACGAGGAGGCCGGCGGCGTGCGCGGCGCGCAGTGGGCCGTGCGGCACCGGCCCGAGCTCTTCGAGGGCGCCACCGAGGCGATCAGCGAGGTGGGCGGCTTCTCCGTCGAGGTCGGCGGGCGGCGCGCCTACCTGCTGCAGACGGCGGAGAAGGGCCTCGCCTGGCTCCGGCTCGTGGCCGACGGCCGGGCCGGCCACGGCTCCCAGGTGAACGCCGAGAACGCCGTGACCGAGCTCGCCGCGGCGGTCGCGCGGATCGGGCAGCACCCGTGGCCGTACACGCTGACCCCGACGGTGGAGAAGCTGCTGCGCGGGGTCTCCGACCTCACGGGGCTGCGGTTCGACGGCGAGGACCCCGCCGCCGTGGACGCGCTCGTCGCGGCGCTGGGCCCGGCCGCGAAGTTCGTGGGCGCCACGGTGCGGCACACGTCCAACCCCACGCAGCTGGACGCGGGCTACAAGGCGAACGTCATCCCCGGGCGGGCCGAGGCCACCGTCGACGTGCGCCTCCTGCCCGGCCACGAGGAGGAGGGGATGGCGACGCTGCGCGAGCTCGCCGGTCCCGCCGTGCGCGTCGAGCCGATCCACCAGGACACCGCGCTCGAGGTGCCGTTCTCCGGCGACCTCGTGGACTCGATGGTCGCCTCCCTCCTCGCCGAGGACCCGGGGGCCGCGGTGCTGCCGTACACGCTCTCGGGCGGCACCGACAACAAGTCGCTGTCGCGGCTCGGCATCACCGGGTACGGCTTCGCCCCCCTGCGCCTGCCCGCCGACCTCGACTTCTCCGGGATGTTCCACGGCGTCGACGAGCGGGTGCCGGTCGACTCGCTGCGCTTCGGCACGCGCGTGCTGGACCGCCTGCTGCGCGACTGCTGAGCGGCGTCGCCGTCGGACGCCGCCGTCAACCGCCCAGCCGGGCGAGCAGGTGGCGCGTCTGCTCGACGTACCCGCCGCCGAAGAGCACGGCGTGCACGGCGAGCGGGTACAGCTGGTGCAGCGGGATCCGCTCACGCCACCCGGGGGCGAGGGGCCACGCGGCCTCGTAGCCCGCGAGGACCGCGTCGAGGTGCGGCGCCCCGAAGAGCGCCAGCATGGCGAGGTCGGCCTCCCGGTGCCCGCCGTGGGCGGCCGGGTCGATGAGCACCGCCTCGGCGGAGCCTCCCGGGCCCCGCGACCACAGCACGTTCCCGGACCAGAGGTCGCCGTGCACGCGGGCCGGCGCCTCTCGCGCCGCGGGGCCCGCGAGGACGCCGAGCCGACCGCACACCCGCTCGACGGCGGCCGCGTCCTGCGCGGTGAGCACGCCTCGCTCCCGGCCCTGCGCGACGACGGGCCGGAGCCGGGCGTGCGCGTAGAAGGCGGGCCAGTCGCCCCAGGTCCCCGCCACCAGGGGCAGGGGGTCGTCGAGCGGACCGAAGTACCCGCGCCCCGCGCCGGGCGGAAGGACGCCGAACCCGGCGGCGCCCGCTCGGTGCAGCACGGCGAGGCGACGGCCCAGGTCGCGGGCGGCGTCGGGCGTGGGGCGCGCCGGGTCGACGCGCTCCAGGTCGAGGTGCTCCGCTCCGTGCTCCAGCACCCGGGCGACCCGCGGGCCGCCCGGCACGGTGAGCCAGCGGAGCCCGGCCGCCTCGGTGGCGAAGAACCCCGGCGGCGCGTGCGCCCGCGACTTGCGGAAGGCGTCGGCCATACGTCCTGACCTGCGTCCTGGCATGCGTGCTGACGTGCCGGCCGGTCAGAAGGTGGCGCTGACCTTGATGATCTTGCGACGCAGCCACACCCGGCGCTCGCCGCCGATGTAGAGGCGGGTGCGCGCCAGCTCCCACCGGCCGTACTCGGCCTCCTCGGTGAGCATCTTGCGCGCGTCCGGGACGCTGGTGCCCCGGTCGATGGTCAGCACGCGGTACTCGTACTGTCCGTGCTTGCGCCAGGCGGACGGCGCGCCGGGGCGCGCGTCTGCCTGCGACGTCGACGGGATCGAAGCCATCCGCTGTTCCTCCCGAAGTGCTGGCGGGCGGTTTTCGTCTGCCCATTGTGCCCCGTGGGGCGCTACGGTCAGAGCATGACCGCAGACCCGCGTGCCGCGCTGGACCGCTTCGTCGCCGCGCTGGAGGCCCACTACCACGCGGTGTCGACCCGCCGGGGCGACGACGATCCTGCGGTCGACGACGCCTACGAGGTCCTGGCCGACGCGTTCGAGGTCTACGAGGACTCGCTGGCCCAGGTCTACTCCGAGGTCACGCCCTTCTTCCTCGACGACGGGGACGACGACGGGGACGACGACGAGGACGATGACGACGACGAGGGGGACGACGACCTCGACGCCGAGCTCGACACGGACCTCGAGGGTCCCGACCTGGCAGGGTCGCCCGCCGACCGCCCGGCCGACGCCCCGGGGCAGGCCTACCAGCGCTCGGGGTAGCCGATCTCCGGGGCGGAGACGTCGTCGAGCGCGGCGTGGACCTCGCCCGGCAGGTCGAGGTCGGTGGCTGCGAGCGACGCCCGCAGCTGCGCCGGCGTCCGTGCCCCGACGATCGCGCTCGCGACCGTGTCGCGGGCCAGCAGCCAGGCGAGAGCGACCTCGAGCGGCGCACGCCCGAGCCCGTCGGCCGCGGTGGCGACGGCCTCGACGACGGACGACGCGGCCGCGTCCAGGTAGGGGTCGACGAACGCGGCGAGGTGCGCCGACGCCGCGCGGGAGTCCGCCGGGATCGCCCGCCGGTACTTGCCGGTGAGCACGCCGCGCCCCAAGGGTGACCAGGCCAGCAGCCCGAGCCCGAGGGCGTCGGCGGCGGGGGCCACGTCGCGCTCCGCGCCGCGCTGCAGCAGGGAGTACTCCAGCTCGAGCGCGCTGAGCCCGGTGCCGTCCGCCTCCAGCAGGGTCGCGGCCCGGGCGGACGCCCAGCCGGGGTGGTTCGAGAGCCCGACGTAGCGGGCCCTGCCGGAGGCCACCGCGAGCCGCAGCGCCGACACCGTCTCGGCGAGCGGCGTCGCCGGGTCGGGGCAGGCGACCAGGAACAGGTCCACGTGGTCGGTGCCCAGCCGGGCGAGGGACGCGTCGAGGTCGGCGAGCAGGCCCGCCCGGGAGGCGTCGACGCGGGCGCCCGAGCGGCCCGCCCGCACGCCCCCCTTGGTGCACAGCACCACCTCGTCGCGCGAGACCTTGCCGTCCAGCAGCGAGCCGATGACGCGCTCCGCGTCCCCGTCGCCGTACGTCGCGGCGGTGTCGACGAGCGTCCCGCCCCCGTCGACGAAGTCGCGCAGCTGCTCCGCCGCGTCCAGGTCGTCGGTGTCCCGGCCCCAGGTCATCGTCCCCAGGCCGAGCTCGGACACGCGCAGGCCCGTACGGCCCACCTGACGACGCTCCATGGCGGGCCACGCTACCGGGAAACCCTGCAGGTCCGGGTAGTGTGACCGCCCGTGAATGCCTGGGAAGCGATCCTGCTCGGCCTGGTCCAGGGCCTGACCGAGTTCCTGCCGATCTCCTCGAGCGCGCACCTGCGCATCGTGGGGGAGCTGCTCGGCGGGACCGACCCCGGGGCCGCGTTCACCGCGATCACCCAGATCGGCACCGAGGCCGCCGTGCTGCTCTACTACCGCCGCACCATCCGGGACATCTGCGTCGCCTGGTGGAAGTCCCTCGTGGGCACGCACGGCAGCGACTGGCGCTCGCGGATGGGCGCCCACGACGACCAGGCCCGCATGGCCTGGTACATCGCCCTCGGCTCGATCCCGATCGGTGTGCTCGGCCTGCTCTTCCAGGACCAGATCGAGACCTACCTGCGCAACCTCTGGATCACCGTCACGACCCTGGTCGTCTTCGGCCTGCTGCTCGGGTGGGCGGACAAGATCGGCCGCCGCACCCGTCGGCTCGACGAGCTCAACCCGAAGCGCGCGATCGGGTTCGGATTCGCCCAGGCGCTCGCGCTCATCCCGGGCGTGTCGCGCTCCGGGGGCACGATCACCGCGGGGCTGCTCATGGGGTTCACCCGCAAGGCCGCCGCGGACTACTCGTTCCTGCTGGCCATCCCCGCGGTGCTGATGTCGGGCTTCTACCAGCTCGCCAAGTCCGTGGGCGAGGACCCGGCCCCCGGGTCGCCGGGCGCGGGCGCGACCCTGGTCGCCACGCTCGTCGCGTTCGTCGTCGGCTACGTCGTCATCATCGGGTTCCTCAAGCTGATCACCACGCACTCGTTCATGCCGTTCGTCTGGTACCGCCTCGGCCTCGCCGCCGTGGTCGTGGTCCTGCTCCTGACCGGCGTGCTGACCGCGAACGGCGGCATCGTCGTCTGACCAGGTGATCTGGTCTCGGCGAAGGGCCGGTAGCCTGAGCGCGTGCGTTCCTGGCCCACTCCGCAGATCCCTGAGCTCCCCGAACCGGCCGACGGCCGCCGCACCCCCGTCCGGGTGCACGACAGCAGCACCGGGCGGCTCGTGGACCCGGCCCCGGGGGGCACCGCCCGCTACTACGTCTGCGGGATCACCCCGTACGACGCGACCCACCTCGGGCACGCGAACACCTACCTGGCGTTCGACCTGCTGCACCGGGCGTGGCTCGACGCCGACAAGGAGGTGACCTTCGTCTCGAACGTCACCGACGTCGACGACCCGCTGCTGGAGCGTGCGGACGCCACCGGGGTCGACTGGCGCGATCTCGCGGCCGACCAGATCGCGCTGTTCCGCGAGGACATGACCACACTCGGCATGGTGCCGCCCGCCACCTGGACCGGCGCCGTCGAGTCCGTGCCTGCCGTCGTGGCCGCCGTCGAGCGGCTGCTGGACGAGGGGGCCGCGTACCGGGTGCCGATCGAGCCGGGGGCAGGCGGCGACGACCCGGGCCTGGGCGACGTGTACGCCGACCTCTCCGCCGACCGCGACTTCGGGCGGGTGGCCAGGCTCGACGCGGCGACGATGGAGGCCCTGTTCGCCGAGCGTGGCGGGGACCCGCAGCGCGAGGGCAAGAAGAACGCCCTCGACCCGCTGCTGTGGCGCCGGGAGCGCCCCGGCGAGCCCGCGTGGGACGGCGCGTCCCTCGGCACCGGGCGTCCCGGCTGGCACATCGAGTGCGCGGTCATCGCCCGCGACGGGCTGGGCCTGCCGTTCGACCTGCAGGGCGGGGGAGCCGACCTGCTCTTCCCGCACCACGAGATGTCCACCTCGCACGACCGCCTGCTGGGCGGCGGCGGTGCCGGGGTGCACGTGCACGCCGGGCTCGTCGCCTACGAGGGCGAGAAGATGAGCAAGTCGCGCGGGAACCTCGTGTTCGTCTCCGCGCTGCGACGCGCGGGCGTGGACCCCATGGCGATCCGCCTCGCGCTGCTGGCGCACCACTACCGCACCGAGTGGGAGTGGACCGACGCCGACCTCGAGGCCGGCGTCGCGCGGCTCGAGCGGTGGCGCGCCGCCGTCTCCGGCAACGGCGGACCCGACGCGACCGCGACGCTGGCCGCGCTGCGCGCGGCGCTCGCGGACGACCTCGACGGCCCCGCCGCGCTCGCCGCCGTGGACCGCTGGGCCGACCTGGCGCTCGCGCCCGGCCGCGACACGACCGACGACCACGAGGGCGCGCCCGGCGTCCTGGCGCGCGCGGTGAACGCGCTCCTCGGCGTCCGCCTCTGACCTCGCCGCCCTGACGCCGGGCCCGGCGTCAGGGCTTGTCGGGTCCCTTGTCGCCGCCCTTGTCGGTGCCCTTCTCGCCGCCGACGTCGCGCCGCCGCAGGTAGCGCTCGAACTCCCGCGCGATGGCCTCGCCCGTCGCCTCGGGCAGGTCGGCGGTGTCCTTCGCCTCCTCGAGCTGCTGCACGTACTCGGCGATCTCGGCGTCGTCCGACGCGAGCTCGTCGACGCCGTGCTGCCACGCCTCGGCGTCCTCGGGCAGGTCGCCGAGGGGCACCGGCGCGGCGATGAGCTCCTCGACGCGGGTGAGGATCGCGAGGGTCGCCTTGGGCGAGGGGGGGGTGGCCACGTAGTGGGGCACGGCGGCCCACAGCGACACCGCCTGGAACCCGCGCCGGTCGGCCTCGTGCTGCAGCACGCCCACGATGCCGGTCGGGCCCTCGTAGGTGCTGGGCTCGACGTCGAGCACCGCCTGCAGGCCCGAGCTCTCCGTCGTCGCGGTCATGGGGATGGGCCGGGTGTGGGGCACGTCGGCCAGCAGGGCGCCCAGGGTCACGACGGTGCGGACGCCCAGCTCGGCGGCCAGGTCGAGCAGCTCGGCGCAGTACGAGCGCCACCGGAACGACGGCTCGATCCCGTGCACCAGCACCACGGTCCGGTCGGGCAGCTCGGCCACGGAGACCGTCGTGGTCGGCCAGGTGATCGAGCGCTCCCCGTCCGGGCCGGTCTCCATCACGGGCCGGTTCACCTGGAAGTCGTGGTAGTCCTCGGGGTCGAGCTCGCGCACCTGGCGGGCGTCCCACACGTGGGCGAGGTGGGTCAGAGCAGCGGTGGCGGCGCTGCCGGCGTCGTTCCATCCCTCGAACGCGGCGATCATCACGGTCTGCCGCGCGGCGTGGCGCCCGGTGGTCTCCGGCTCGGTCGTCATCCGTCCAGCGTATACAGCGCCGGCCCGGCCACGGGCAGGCCCGGGTGTCCGGTCTCACGCGTCCCGACGGGCGGACCGGCGGCGCCCGGTCCGTACGATGGACGGGTGCCCGAGACCCTCGCCCCCGCCCCGCAGACCGCCACCCCGACCCTGCCCGCGGCCGTCCTGTGGGACATGGACGGCACCCTCGTGGACACCGAGCCGTACTGGATCCGGGCCGAGCAGGAGCTGGTCGCGGAGCACGGCGGCACGTGGACGCACGAGCAGGCGCTGCAGCTCGTCGGCAACGCGCTGACCGTCTCCGCGACGATCCTGCGCGACCAGGGAGGGGTCGACCTGCCGGTCGACGCGATCGTCGACCGCCTGCTCGGTCAGGTCGTCGAGCAGGTGCGCGAGGAGGTGCCGTGGCGGCCGGGCGCGCTGGAGCTCCTCACCACGCTCGCCGAGGCGGGCGTGCCGTGCGCGCTGGTGACGATGAGCTACTCGACGCTGGCCGAGGAGGTCGTCTCGCGCGGGCCCGACGGCGCGTTCGCGACGCTCGTCACGGGCGACCAGGTGACCCGCGGCAAGCCCGACCCCGAGCCCTACCTCCTCGCCGCGGAGCGGCTCGGCGTCGACACCGCCGCCTGCGTCGCCATCGAGGACTCGCCCACCGGCATCGCCTCGGCGCGCGCCGCCGGGATCGCGACGCTGGGCGTCGAGGCCGTCGTGCCGGTCCCGCACCTCGACGGGCTCAGCCGCGCCGCGTCGCTCGAGAAGGTCGACCTGGCGACCCTCGCACGCATCGGCGCCGGTGAGGTCGTGGACCTCACGTCCTGACCGGGTCCACCCCGAGCCGCTCGCGCAGCGCGTCGGCGGGAATCACGGGCGGCGTGCCGCCGAACTCGGGGCAGAGCGACTGGTGTGCGCACCATCCGCACAGGCGGCTGCGGCGCGGCCGCCAGTCCCCGCTGCGCGCGGCGTCCTGGATCGCCGACCACAGCGCACGCACCTTGGTCTCCGTGGCCTCGAGCTCCCGCTCGGCCGGCTCCGCGCGCAGCGCCTGGCCGTCGCCGAGGTAGAGCAGCTGCAGCATGCGCGGCACCTCGCCGCGCTCGCGCCAGAGGACCAGGCCGTAGAACCGCATCTGGAACAGGGCGGCGCCCTCGAAGCCCGGCCCGGGCGCCCGGCCCGTCTTGTAGTCGACCACGCGCAGCGCGCCGCCGGGCGCGACGTCGAGCCGGTCGACGATCCCGCGCAGCACCGGCCCGTCGTCGAGCGACGTCTCGACGCGCAGCTCCCGGGACTCGGGCTCCAGCCGGTTGGGGTCCTCCAGCGTGAAGTACGTGCCGACGAGCCGCCGCGCCCGGCCGAGCCACTCCGACGGCGTGGTGCCGGCCGCGTCGCCGCCCTCGTCGAACAGCGTCGCGTACCGCGGCTCCGCCTCGACGAGGCGCTCCCACTCGACGGGCAGCAGGGCGGCCGCCGCCTCCGGCGTGCGCTCGCCGCGCGGCGCGTCGTAGAGCCGCTCGAGCACGGCGTGCACCAGCGTGCCCCGCGCGGCGGCCGACGCCGGGGGCTCGGGCAGCCGGTCGACCACGCGGAACCGGAACAGCAGGGGGCAGCGCATGAAGTCGGCCGCGCGCGACGGCGACAGCGCCGGGGCCCGTGACGCCGTCGGCGACGGGTCGGGCGCGGCGGTCGTCGTCATGCGCGCCACCCTACGGGCGAGCGCCGACAGGCCGTAGGGCGGCCGGCGCCGGATAGCCTGACCGGGTGACCTCTCGCTCCCGGGGATGGGTGGTCGGCCGCATCGCGGGCGCGCCCGTCCTCGTCACCCCGTCGTGGTTCCTCGGCGCCGTCGTCCTGACCCTCGTGTTCGCGCCCTCGGTACGGACGTGGTTCGCGCCCCAGCTGGGCACGACGGCGGTGCTCGTCGTCGCGGCCGCCTTCGTGCTCCTGCTCTTCGGGTCCGTGTTCCTGCACGAGGTGGCCCACGCCCTCGTCGCTCGGTCGCGCGGGCACCGCGTCACCGAGATCGCGTTGACCCTCTGGGGCGGTCACACCGCCTACACGGGGTCGGGCGGGCGCCCGCTCGACGGTGCCCTCGTGGCCGTCGTCGGCCCGCTGACCAACCTCGTGCTCGCGGCCGCGTTCTGGGTCGTGTACCTCCTGCAACCGGTGTCGTCCGTCGCGACGGCCCTGCTCCTGGCCGGGGCGTTCTCGAACGCGTTCGTCGGGTTCTTCAACCTGCTGCCCGGGCTGCCGCTGGACGGCGGGCAGATCCTCGAGTCCGCCGTCTGGGGCGCGACGGGCTCGCGCTCGCGGGGCACGCTCGCCGCGGGCTGGGTGGGGCGCGTGGTCGCGGTCGGCGTGCTGGCGGTGGCGCTGCTGTGGCCGCTGCTCGAGGGGCGCAGGCCGTCCTGGGTGACGGTCGCGTGGGCGGCGCTCATCGGCGCGTTCCTGTGGTCCGGGGCGGGCGAGGCCATCAAGGGCGCGCAGACCAGGGCCCGGGTCGCGGGGCTGTCCGCGCGGGGCCTCGCCGTACCCGCCGTCGTGCTCCCGGTCACCGCCACGGTCGCCGGGGTCTCCGACGCGGCCGCGCGGCAGCCGGGCGCGGTCGTGGCCGTCGTCGGGCCGGCCGGGGAGCCCGTGGGCTGGGTGGATCCCGGCGCCGTCGCGAGCGTGCCCGCCGACCAGGCCGCCGCCACGCCGGTGGAGGCCGTCGTCGTGCCGTTCCCGCCCGGCTCGGCGGTGGGTCCCGAGCTCGAGGGCGACGAGCTGCTCGACCGCCTCGCCCACGGGTCGTCGGGCGCGCGGGTGGTACCGGTCGTGGACGAGGGCCGTCTCACGGGGGTGCTCGACGTGGCGCGGGTCGCGGCCGCGCTCCGTCGATGAGGTGCCGGCGGGCGGGCCGGTAGACTCGCCCGTCGTGACCGACGCCGACGCCACCGCGCCCGAGAACCGCCCGACCGTCGACCCGACCGGCAGCGCCACGGGTGCGGACCTGCGCCGGGGCCCGCTGCGCGAGGGGGACCGGGTGCAGCTCACGGACCCCAAGGGGCGGCTGCACACCATCACGCTCAAGCCCGGCGGCACGTTCCACACGCACAAGGGCTACTTCCGCCACGAGGACCTCATCGGCCGGCCCGAGGGGTGGGTCGTGACCAACACGGCGGGGATCGAGTACCTCGCCCTGCGGCCCCTGCTGAGCGACTACGTGCTGTCCATGCCGCGCGGCGCCGCCGTCGTGTACCCCAAGGACGCCGGCCAGATCGTGCAGATGGCCGACATCTTCCCCGGTGCGCGCGTCGTCGAGGCGGGTGTCGGCTCCGGGGCGCTGACGATGTCGCTGCTGCGCGCCGTGGGCGACGCCGGCGAGCTGCACTCCATCGAGCGCCGCGAGGACTTCGCGGCGATCGCGCGCGGCAACGTCGAGTCGTTCTTCGGCGGCGAGCACCCGGCGTGGCGGCTGTCGGTCGGCGACCTCGCGGACGTGCTGCCCACCGTCGCGGAGCCGGGCAGCGTCGACCGCGTCGTGCTCGACATGCTCGCGCCCTGGGAGAACGTCGACCCCGTGGCGCGCGCGCTCGCGCCGGGCGGCGTGCTCGTCTGCTACGTCGCGACCGCCACGCAGCTGTCCCGCACGGCCGAGGACCTGCGCGCCGACGGCCGGTTCGCCGAGCCGCAGGCCTGGGAGTCGATGGTGCGCGGCTGGCACCTCGAGGGCCTCGCGGTCCGCCCGCAGCACCGGATGATCGGGCACACCGGCTTCCTCATCACGGCGCGGCGGCTCGCCGACGGCGTCGCGCCGCCCGAGCGGACCCGCCGCCCGGCCAAGGGCTCCTACCCCGCCCCGGACGCCGAGTGGTCGGAGGAGGAGCTGGGCGAGCGCGCCGTGTCGGACAAGAAGATCCGTCGTGTGCGGCGCGACCTGGGGGTCGCCCCGGACGACGCGCAGGGCTGAGGTCGTTCGGGAGGCCGCGGAGCCGCGGCAGGTCACCGGAAGGTCTCGGTCGTGTGAACCTCGCGACCGCTCCGTGAAATGAACCCCCGGACACCCGTGTTGATGTCTAGGGTGCTGTACTCCGGGGGCACCTTCCCGTCCGGGGAGGCGGCCACCCGGGCCGCACGAGAGGGGATGCGATGTCCGACAACCCTGTCCGCCCGGAGCCTCGACCGGAGCAGCCGGCGCTGCCCACCGGACCGAGCCACGACGCACAGCTCGCCCTCCTCGCCGCCAAGAACGAGCGGCTCGCCGAGGCGCTCCGCGCCGCCCGCGACCAGATCGTGGAGCTCAAGGGCCAGATCGACGAGCTCGCCAAGCCCCCGGGGACGTACGCGACGTTCCTCGCCGCGCACGACGACGGCTCGGTCGACATCTCGTCGGCCGGCCGCAAGATGCACGTGCAGGCGAGCCCGGGGCTCGACGTCGCCGAGCTGCGGCCCGGCCAGGAGGTCAAGCTCAACGAGGCCATGACGGTGGTCGAGGTCGGCGGCTACGAGCGGACCGGTGAGCTGGTCACCGTCAAGGAGGTCCTCGACGCCGAGCGGGTGCTCGTCGTCGGCCGCGCCGACGAGGAGCGGGTCGTGCGGCTCGCCGGGTCGGTCGTGGACGCCGAGCTGCGGGTGGGCGACGCGCTCACGGTCGACCTGCGCAGCGGGTTCGTCTACGAGGTGGTGCCGAAGTCGGAGGTCGAGGAGCTCGTCCTCGAGGAGGTGCCCGACATCGCCTACGAGGACATCGGCGGGCTGGGGCCGCAGATCGAGCAGATCCGCGACGCCGTCGAGCTGCCGTTCTCCCACCCCGACCTCTTCCGCGAGCACGGGCTGCGGCCGCCCAAGGGCGTGCTGCTGTACGGGCCGCCCGGGTGCGGCAAGACGCTCATCGCCAAGGCGGTGGCCAGCTCGCTCGCCGGGATGGTCGCCAGCGCGCAGGGCGGCGACCCCACGGCCAAGAGCTACTTCCTCAACGTCAAGGGCCCGGAGCTGCTCAACAAGTACGTGGGCGAGACCGAGCGGCACATCCGCCTGATCTTCGCGCGCGCCCGGGAGAAGGCGACGCAGGGGGCGCCCGTCGTGGTGTTCTTCGACGAGATGGAGTCGCTGTTCCGCACCCGCGGCACCGGCCTCTCGTCGGACGTCGAGACCACGATCGTGCCGCAGCTGCTCGCCGAGATCGACGGCGTCGAGCGGCTCGACAACGTCATCGTCATCGGCGCCTCGAACCGCGAGGACATGATCGACCCCGCGATCCTCCGGCCGGGCCGGCTGGACGTGAAGATCAAGATCGAGCGGCCGGACGCTGAGGGTGCCACCGAGATCTTCGGCAAGTACCTCACGCCCCAGCTGCCCATCCACCCCGACGACCTGGCCGAGCACGGCGGCAGCCACACCGAGGCCGTCGCGGCGATGATCAACAGCGTGGTGGAGCGGATGTACTCCGAGGACGAGGAGAACCAGTTCCTCGAGGTGACCTACGCGTCGGGCGACAAGGAGACCCTGTACTTCAAGGACTTCAACTCCGGCGCGATGATCCAGAACGTCGTGGACCGGGCCAAGAAGTCGGCGATCAAGGACTTCCTGGCCACCGGTCAGCGGGGCATCCGGGTCGAGCACCTCCTGTCGGCGTGCGTCGACGAGTTCAAGGAGAACGAGGACCTGCCGAACACCACCAACCCCGACGACTGGGCGCGCATCAGCGGCAAGAAGGGCGAGCGCATCGTCTTCATCCGCACGATCGTCCAGAAGAAGGGCGGCGACGGCACGCCGCGCACCATCGACACGGTGACCAGCACGGGGCAGTACCTGTAGTCCCCGCGCCGCCACGAGATCGAGGTGCCCGTCACGACGCCGACCCACCGTGGGTCGACTTCGAGACGGGTACCTCGATCTCGTTCGTGGCCACCTAGGGTGGTGGCGTGAGCGTTCGTCGCGTGATGGGGATCGAGACCGAGTACGGCGTGCTGGCACCGGGGCGGCCCATGGCCAACCCGATGCTCATGAGCTCGCAGGTGGTCATGACGTACCGCGCCCTGGTGGCGCGGGCGGGCGCCCGCCCGCCGGCCCGGTGGGACTACGACGACGAGGACCCGCTGCAGGACGCCCGGGGATTCCACCTCCAGCGCGCGTCGGCGCACCCGTCGCTCCTCACCGACGACCCGTCGCGCCCCGCGCCCTCCGGCCCGACGACGGGCAGCACGCCGGCGTCGGCCCAGGTGGCCTCCGCGGCCGGCACCCCGGGCGGCACGGCGCGCGGGCGCGCGGCGCGGGCCGCGCGGCAGGAGCCGGAGGAGGTCGAGCGGCCGTCCGTGGAGGACTACGACGACCCGAGCGCCGCGAACTGCATCCTCACCAACGGCGCGCGTCTCTACGTGGACCACGCGCACCCCGAGTACTCGTCGCCCGAGGTCACGGGGCCGCGCGACGGCGTCCTGTGGGACGTCGCGGGGGAGCGGGTCATGCTCGCGGCGGTGCGGTCGCTCGCGGAGGTGCCGGGTGGCGAGGTGGTGCTCTACAAGAACAACGTGGACGGCAAGGGCGCCAGCTACGGCACGCACGAGAACTTCCTGGTGGACCGGGCGCTGCCGTTCGGCACGCTCGTCGAGCTGCTGACGCCGTTCCTCGTCACGCGGCAGGTGTTCGCCGGGTCGGGTCGGGTCGGGCTCGGCCCGACGGGCTCGGAGGCGGGCTTCCAGCTCTCCCAGCGCGCCGACTACATCGAGGCGGAGGTGGGGCTGGAGACCACGCTGCGCCGCCCGATCGTCAACACCCGCGACGAGCCGCACGCGGACCGCACGCGGTGGCGGCGCCTGCACCTCATCATCGGCGACGCGAACCTCTTCGAGGTCGCGACGTTCCTCAAGCTGGGCACCACCTCGCTGGTGCTGTGGGTGCTCGAGCACCTCGACGAACTGGCCGAGGCCGGCGTGCCCGCCCGCGAGGAGCTCGCCGCGCTGCGGCTCGCGGACCCGGTCGCCGACGTGCAGCGGGTGTCGCGCGACCTCGCCCTCACCGCGCGGCTCGACCTCGCCGACGGCCGCCGGCTCACGGCGCTGGAGATCCAGGAGGCGTACGCGGACGTCGTCGCCCGGTCGGTCGCGGCGCTCGGGGGTCCGGGCGACGGCTCGGTCGACGTGCCCGGGGAGACGCCGGGCGACGACGAGACCGCGCAGGTGCTGGACCGCTGGCGGTCGGTGCTGCAGCGGCTGGGCACGGACCCGGCGACCTGTGCGCGCGAGGTCGAGTGGGTGGCGAAGCGACGGCTCCTGGAGCGGATGCGGTCGCGGGACGGGCTCGGCTGGGACCACCCCCGGCTGCACGCGATGGACCTGCAGTGGACGGACGTGCGGCCCGAGCGCGGCGTCTACCACCGGCTCGTCGCGTCCGGCGCCGTCGAGCGGCTCGTGGACGACGAGCGGGTGGCGGACGCGGTGCACCACGCACCGGCGGACACGCGGGCGTGGTTCCGCGGCGAGGTGATGGCCCGGTACGCCGACCAGGTCTCGGCCGCGAGCTGGGACTCGGTGATCTTCGACGTCCCGGGGGCCGCCGCCCTGCAGCGGGTGCCCATGCTCGACCCGTCGCGGGGCACGCGGGCCCACATCGGCGCCCTCCTCGACGCCAGCCCCGACGCGGCGGCGCTGCTCAAGGGGTTGCGCGGCGAGGGATGAGCGCGGGCCGACCGTCCGCTCACCCGCGCTGACCGGCGACGACGTCCCCCGGACCGTGCGTGGACCGTGCGCGGGTGGAGTCGTTCAGCCCTCGGCGCAACCGGCGTGGACGTCGCCGCGCGGTGTCGGCCGCAGCGCATAGGCTGGCGTCGCGAGACTCTCCCGGAGCTCCTCACGGGGGCTCCGCAGCAGCGAAGGAGGCGGACCATGGCCGGTCAGGAACGGATCAACCCGCAGCACGAGGACCGCACGCCCGACGACGACGCGGACGCCCCCGCCCCGGTCGCCCCTGCGGCGTCCGAGCGCGACGCCGAGGTGGACGCCCTGCTGGAGGAGATCGACGAGGTCCTCGAGACGAACGCCGAGTCGTTCGTCCGCGGCTTCGTGCAGAAGGGCGGTCAGTGAGCGCCCATGACCCACGCTGACACCTCGGGACGGCTGCCGGACGCGTTCCTGCGCCCCGGCTCGTCCTCGTTCGTGGACTTCCTCGCCGGCCACGCGCCCGACCTGCTGCCGGGGCGTCGCGACGTCGGCGGCGCGGGTGCGCCCGCGGACGGCCTCGCGCCGCACGCCACCACGATCGTCGCGCTGACCTTCGGCACGGACGACGGCGGCCGCGGCGTGATCATGGCGGGCGACCGCCGCGCCACGGCGGGCAACCTCATCGCCAGCCGGGAGATGGAGAAGGTCTTCGCCGCCGACGCCTACTCGGTGGTCGGCATCGCGGGGTCCGCCGGCGTGGCGATCGAGCTCGTGCGCCTCTTCCAGCTCGAGCTGGAGCACTACGAGAAGATCGAGGGCTCCCTGCTGTCGCTCGACGGCAAGGCCAACCGCCTGTCCACGATGATCCGCGGCAACCTGCCTCTCGCCCTGCAGGGGCTCGCGGTGGTGCCGCTGTTCGCGGGCTACGACCTCGACCGCGGGTACGGGCGGCTGTTCAGCTACGACGTCACCGGCGGACGGTACGAGGAGCACGACCACCACACGGTCGGCTCGGGCTCCGTGTTCGCGCGCGGGGCGCTGAAGAAGCTGTGGCGGCCCGGGCTCGACGCCGACGCCGCGGTCGGCGTCGCGGTCGAGGCGCTCTACGACGCGGCCGACGACGACAGCGCGACCGGGGGCCCCGACCCCGTGCGCCAGATCTGGCCCGTGGTGACGGTCGTGACCGCTGACGGCGTGCGCCGGGTGGCGGACGACGAGCTCGCCGCGACGGTCGCGCGGATCGTCGACGAGCGCGGGGCCGCCCACCGGGCCGCCCACGGCGACCGCCCCGCCGGCGGTCCCCGGACCGGGAACCAGGGGGGTGCGCACGCATGACGATGCCGTTCTACGTCTCGCCCGAGCAGCTGATGAAGGACCGGGCGGACTTCGCCCGCAAGGGCATCGCCCGCGGTCGGTCCGTCGTCGTGCTCGCCTACTCCGGCGGGATCGCGTTCGCCACGGAGAACCCGTCGCGCGCGCTGCACAAGATCTCGGAGATCTACGACCGCATCGCGTTCGCCGCGGTGGGCAAGTACAACGAGTTCGAGAACCTGCGGGTCGCCGGCGTGCGCTACGCGGACCTGCGCGGGTACTCGTACGACCGCACCGACGTCACCGCGCGGGGGCTCGCCAACGCGTACGCGCAGACGCTCGGCACCGTGTTCACCACCGAGTCCAAGCCGCTCGAGGTCGAGCTGGTCGTGGCGGAGGTCGGGGACACCCCGGCCGCCGACCAGATCTACCGGTTGTCCTACGACGGCTCGGTCGCGGACGAGCACGGGCACGTCGTCATGGGCGGCCAGGCCGAGCAGCTGGGCGCGCGGGTCGCGGAGGCCTGGCACGAGGGGATGACGCTCCCGCAGGTGCTCACGCTCGCCGTGCGCACCCTCGGGGCGGTGGGGTCGGACGGGTCCGTCGCCGCCGAGGGGGAGGAGCGCGAGATCGCGCCCGCCGGCCTCGAGGTGGCGGTGCTGGAGCGCGCGGGCCGGCGGCGCGCGTTCCGCCGGCTGCAGGGCGCGACGCTGGCCGGGCTGCTCGAGCAGCAGGGTGAGTGAGACAGGCGCCTGAGACGGGCGAGCAGGTCGGGCAGCACGTCCGGCAACAGGGCCGAGCGAGGGGAGACGTCGTGGACCGCAGGATCTTCGGTCTGGAGACCGAGTACGGGGTGACGTGCGCGGCGGACGACGGGCGCGGCCTGTCCGCGGACGAGGTGGCCCGCTACCTGTTCCGCAAGGTCGTGGCGTGGGGGCGGAGCTCGAACGTCTTCCTGCGCAACGGCTCGCGCCTCTACCTCGACGTCGGGTCGCACCCCGAGTACGCGACGGCGGAGTGCGACGACGTGCATCAGCTCGTCGCGTACGACCGGGGCGGCGAGCGCATCCTCGAAGGGCTGGTCGCCGACGCGCAGCAGAGGCTCGAGCACGAGGGCCTGTCCGGCAAGGTGCACCTGTTCAAGAACAACACCGACTCCGCCGGCAACTCCTACGGCTGCCACGAGAACTACCTCGTGCGCCGGCAGGGCGACTTCTCGCGCCTGTCCGAGGTGCTGGTGCCGTTCCTCATCACCCGCCAGGTGCTCACGGGCGCCGGGAAGGTCCTCGCCACCCCGCGCGGCGCCGTCTACTGCCTGTCCCAGCGCGCCGACCACATCTGGGAGGCCGTCTCCAGCGCCACCACCCGCTCCCGGCCGATCATCAACACGCGCGACGAGCCGCACGCCGACGCGGAGAGCTACCGGCGCCTGCACGTCATCGTCGGCGACTCGTCGATGGCCGAGCCGACCACGATGCTCAAGGTCGGCGCCACCGACCTCGTGCTGCGCCTGGTCGAGGCGGGCGTGCCGATGCGCGACCTCACCCTCGAGAACCCCATCCGCGCGATCCGCGAGATCAGCCACGACCGCACCGGGCTGCACCCCGTCCAGCTCGCCAACGGGCGCACCGCCACCGCCGTCGACATCCAGTGGGAGTACTTCCACCGCGTGCGTGAGCACGTCGACGCGCACTCCGGTGCCACCCCCGTCGTCAAGCAGGTCCTCGACCTGTGGGAGCGCGGGCTGCGCGCTCTCGAGTCGGGCGACCTGACCCTCGTGGACCGCGAGCTGGACTGGGTCATCAAGCTCAAGCTCATCGAGCGGTACCAGGCCAAGCACGACCTGCCGCTGGACGACCCGCGCATCGCCCGGCTCGACCTCGCCTACCACGACATCTCCCGCACCGAGGGGCTGTACAACCTGCTCGCCGCGCGCGGCATGGTGGAGCGCGTGGTCACCGACCTCGAGGTGTTCGAGTCGACGGCGGTGCCGCCGCCCACCACCCGCGCCAAGCTGCGGGGAGACTTCGTGCGTGCCGCGCAGGAGGCGCGCCGGGACTACACCGTGGACTGGGTGCACCTGAAGCTCAACGACCAGGCGCAGCGCACCGTGCTGTGCAAGGACCCGTTCAAGAGCGTCGACGAGCGCGTGGACCGGTTGATCGAGTCGATGTAGGTGTGGCGGGACCGCCGTGCCCTGGCGGAATCGTCGCGCGGACGCGTTCACGGGCGCCAGGGCGCCCTCCACTTCGGGAGGGATACGTCCGCGCGGAGAAACCGCCGCGCCCCGCTCGGTGCACCGGCTCCGGGCCGACGTCGGCGAGGCGACCCCCGCGGACACGGCAGGTCGTCGGCCTGCGGCCAGGTGCGGGCGCGGACCGCTGATCAGGGTGAGCGGCGGGCGTGGCAGACTGTCGCGGTGCTCCGCCGTCTGTCCCTGATGATCTCGCTGCTGCTCGGCGGTGCGCTCGTGCTCGGCGGGTGCGGCTCGTCGGTGCTGGAGGACCTGGGCAAGCGGCCGTCGTCCGCGCCGTCGGCGGCGCCCGTGCAGGTGTCGGGAGCGGTGGGGGAACCGCCCGCCCTCGACTACGAGCAGCCCTACGACGTGGTGCAGGCCGGGGCGCGGACGGTGTGGCCCGGGTCCGGCGATCCCGTCGTGGACGGGGAGCCCGTGCTGCTGAACATGTATGCCGAGGACGGCCGTGACGGCACCGTGATCTCGAGCACGTACATCGACGCGCCGGGGTGGTACACGATGTCGGCGGAGTCGCTCGGCTCCAACCTCTACGACACGCTGCGGGGCCAGAAGGTGGGGGCGCGGATGCTCCTGCTGGAGGAGGACGGCGGGGTGCCCGTGATCCTCGTCGTCGACGTGCTGCCCACGCACGCGGCGGGCGCCGAGGTGACCGCGGCGAAGGGGCTCCCCACCGTCGAGCGCCGCGACGACGGCACCCCGAGCGTGACCGTGCCGACGAAGGCCGACCCGCCCTCCGACCTGCAGGTGCAGCCGTTGGTGCGGGGCACGGGACCGCAGGTGCAGGTGGGGCAGGTCGTCACGATGCGGTTCACCGCGGTGCGGTGGAGCGACGGGCGGCAGTTCGACACCACGTGGAGCGCCGGGACGCGGCCGCAGTCCGCGACGGTCGGCATCGGCCAGCTCGTCGACGGCCTCGACCAGGGGCTGATCGAGCAGACCGTGGGCTCGCAGGTGCTGCTCGTGGTGCCCCCGGGCCTCGGCTACGGTGGCACCAGCAGCGACCTCGCCGACGAGACCCTGGTCTACGTCGTGGACATCCTGGACGCGCACTTCCAGGTGACCGAGGACGAGTCGACCGGCCAGGGCAAGGGCGACGACGGCGGCGACCCGGAGAAGGACGCACCGGAGGAGCCGCCCGGCGACTAGCCGGCGAGAGCAGCGACGACAGCAGCAAAGGAAGGGTGAGTCCCGCATGTCCGTGGCCGTCCGCGTGATCCCGTGCCTCGACGTCGACGACGGACGGGTCGTCAAGGGCGTCAACTTCACGAACCTGCGTGACGCGGGCGACCCCGTGGAGCTGGCCTCCCGGTACGACCGTGAGGGCGCCGACGAGGTGACGTTCCTCGACGTGTCCGCCTCGTCGGGCGACCGCGCCACCATGGTCGACGTGGTGCGCCGCACAGCTGATCAGGTGTTCGTGCCGCTCACGGTGGGCGGCGGCGTCCGGTCCACGGACGACGTCGACCGGCTGCTGCGCGCCGGGGCCGACAAGGTCGGCGTCAACACCGCCGCCATCGCCCGGCCCGAGCTGGTGGCGGAGATCGCCGCGCGCTTCGGGCGCCAGGTGCTCACCCTGTCCGTGGACGCCCGCCGCGTCACCGGGGAGACCGTCACCGCCTCGGGCTACGAGGTCACGACCCACGGCGGCCGCCGCGGCACCGGGATCGACGCCGTCGAGTGGGCCGCGCGCGCCGCGCACCTCGGCGCGGGCGAGATCCTGCTGAACTCCATGGACGCCGACGGCACCACCTCCGGCTTCGACCTCGACATGCTCGCCGCGGTGCGGGAGAGGGTCGACGTGCCGCTCGTGGCGTCGGGAGGCGCCGGGGTGCCGGAACACTTCGTCGCCGCGGCCCGGGCGGGCGCCGACGCCGTGCTCGCCGCGAGCGTCTTCCACTTCGGCACGCTGTCGATCGGTCAGGTCAAGGCGGCGCTCGCCGAGGCGGGCATCGAGGTGCGGAGGTGAGCACGGGGTCGGTCGGACGACACCCTCGCGGACGACGAGCGGAGCCGTGACGACCGCTCTCACCGGGTCGAGGCTCCGCCGCTCGGCGACGCTCGTCTGGCGCGGCATGCGCTCCGAGCCGCGGCTGTACGTGCTGGCCGTGGGCGCGTCCGCCGTGTTCGGCGCCGCCACGGTCGCGGTGAGCCGGGCCGTCGGCTGGGCCACCGACGCGGTCGTCGTCCCGGCGATCGCGGGCGACCCGGACGCGCGCTCGCGCGTCTGGGTCGCGGGGCTCGTGCTCGCCGCGGTGGCGCTCACGCTCGCCCTCGGCGTCGCCGGGCGGCGCATCTGGGCCGGCTACGGTTTCGCGGCGATCCAGGCGCACCACCGGCGCGGGCTGTCCCACCAGTACCTGCGCCTGCCGGTCTCCTGGCACCGCGCGCACCCGGCCGGCCGGCTGCTGTCCGCGGCGAGCGCCGACGTCGAGGCCGCCACCGGTGTCTTCAACCCCCTGCCCTTCGCGCTCGGTGTCGTGGTGATGATCGGCGTCGCGGCGGGGACGCTGCTCGCGGTGGACGTGTGGCTGGCGGTCGCGGCCCTCCTGGTCGTGCCGGCCGCGATCGCCGCGAACGTCGTCTTCCAGCGCCACATGACGCCCGCCGTCACGCGCGCGCAGCAGCTGCGGGCCGAGGTGGCCGACGTCGCGCACGAGTCGTTCGAGGGCGCCCTGCTCGTGACGTCGCTGGGCACCGCCGACCGCGAGGAGCGCCGGTTCGCCGAGCGCACCGACGCGCTGCGTGCCGCGAACGTCCGCGTCGGCACCGTGCGGGCCGTCTTCGACCCGGTCATCGAGCTGCTGCCCTCCCTGGGCACGCTGGCCGTGCTGGGCGTGGGCACCTGGCGGGCGTCGACCGGGGCGGTCGACGCGGGCGACGTCGTGACGGCCGCCTACCTCCTGACGGTCATGGCCGTGCCGGTGCGCGCGTTCGGCTGGGTGCTCGGCGAGCTGCCGCGCGCCCTCGTCGGGTACGACCGGATCGCGGGCATCCTCGACGCCCCGTCGACGCTGCTGCCGGGCACGCGGGCGCTCCCGCGCGCGGCGGGCGGCCTGGCGGTCCGCCTCGAGGGCGTCGGGGTGGTGGTGCCGGCGGCCGGCACCACGGTCACCCTGCTCGACGCCGTCGACCTCGACGTCGCGCCCGGGATCACCGTGGCCGTGGTGGGCAGCACCGGCGCGGGCAAGACGACCCTCGTGTCGCTGCTCGCGCGACTCAGCGACCCGAGCCGCGGCCGGGTGCTGCTGGACGGCGCGGACCTGCGCGACCTCGCCGCGGGCGAGGTGCCCGCGCAGGTCGCGCTCGTGACGCAGCAGACGTTCGTCTTCGAGGACACGGTGCGCGCCAACGTGACCCTCGCCGACCCCGGCGACGACGGCGTGCCGGACGACGCCGAGGTCTGGGAGGCGTTGCGCGTCGCGCGCGTCGACGACGTCGTGCGCGCGCTGCCCGGCGGGCTCGACGCGCCCCTGGGCGAGCGCGGCGCCAACCTGTCCGGCGGGCAGCGCCAGCGGCTCGCCGTCGCCCGGGCGCTGGTCCGCCGCCCCCGGCTGCTCGTGCTCGACGACGCCACCTCGGCCGTCGACCCGCGCGTCGAGGCGGAGATCCTCGGGTCCCTCGCGTCGGCGCGCGGCGACGGCCGGGGAGAGGCACGGGGCACGACCGTCGTGATGGTCGCCTACCGCATGTCGTCGGTCGCCCTCGCGGACGTCGTCGTGCACCTCGAGGGCGGGCGTGTCGTCGACGTCGGGCCGCACGCGGACCTGCTGGCGCGCGACCCCGGGTACCGCGCGCTCGCCACGGCGTACGAGCGGGAGACGGAGCGTCGGGCGCGCGAGCTCGCCGACGAGGCGGCCGCGGGGGAGCGGCTGCCGGAGGCCGAGCCGGAGCCCGGGACGGACGTCGAGGAGCGGGAGGGGACACGGTGAGCGCGACACGCATCGCCGCCGCCAGCGAGCTGGGCGTCCTCGCCACGCTCCGGCGGGGCGTGCAGATCTCGCCGCAGATCGTGGACGGCCTGTGGCTCACGCTCGCGCTCGCCGTGCTGGCGGCCGCGGGCCGGGTCGTCGTGCCGGTCGCGGTGCAGCGCACGATCGACGACGGCATCCTCGCCGGCGGCGGGCCCGACGCGGGCCGGGTGGCGCTGCTGACCGGGCTCGCGGCGGGCGCCGTCGTCGTGGCGGGGCTGTGCACCGCCGTCGTCAACGTGCGTCTCTTCCGCCGTACCGAGGCGGGGCTCGCCGCGCTGCGGGTGCAGGCGTTCCGGCACGTGCACGACCTGTCCACCCTGGCGCAGGGCACCGAGCGCCGCGGCGCGCTCGTGTCCCGCGTGACCTCCGACGTCGACACGATCTCGCTGTTCGTGCAGTGGGGCGGCATCCAGCTGCTCGTCTCGACCTTGCAGGTGCTCGTGGCCACCGCCCTCATGGCCGTGTACTCGTGGCAGCTCACGCTGGTGGTCTGGGCGTGCTTCGTGCCGCTGTTCCTGGTGCTGCGGCGCGCGCAGGGCACGGTGAACCGCGCCTACGCGGCGGTGCGGCAGGCGGTCGGCGCGATGCTCGGCGCGATCTCCGAGGCCGTGGTGGGCGCCGAGACGGTGCGGGCGTACGGCGTGGCCGCGCGGACCGGGCGCCGGGTCGACGCGGCCGTCGAGAGGACTCGCGCCACGCAGGCCCGCGCCCAGCTCCTCGTCTCGTCGGTGTTCTCGAGCGGCGTGCTCGTCGCCAACCTGGTGCTCGCCGTGGTCGTCGTGGTGGGCACGCTGCTCGGCGTCGGCGGCGGCCTGACCGCGGGCCAGGTCGTCGCGTTCCTGTTCCTCGTGCAGCTCTTCACCGGTCCGGTGCAGCAGGCCACCGAGATCCTCAACGAGCTGCAGAACGCCGTCGCGGGCTGGCGGCGCGTGCTCGCCGTGCTGGAGACGCCGCTCGACGTGGCGGAGGCCGACGACGCGACGGCGAGCCCCCGGGGCCCGGCCACGGTGACGCTGCGCGGGGTGCGGTTCGCCTATCCGGACGGGCCCGAGGTGCTGCACGGGGTGGACCTGGAGCTGCCCGCACGCCGCAAGGTCGCCGTCGTCGGGCGCACGGGATCGGGCAAGACCACGGTCGCCAAGCTGGTCGCCCGCCTCATGGACCCGACGGCCGGGGAGGTGCTGCTCGACGGCGTCGACCTGCGCCGCCTCACGCTCGCCTCGCTGCGCGAGCGGGTCGTCCTCGTGCCGCAGGAGGGCTTCCTCTTCGACGGCACGGTGGAGCAGAACGTCGCCTACGGGCTGCGCCCCGAGCCGCCGTCCGACCCGCGCGAGACCAGGGCCCGCGTCGCGGGGGCCGTGGACGCCCTCGGCCTCACCGACTGGGTGGCGGGGCTGCCGCAGGGCCTGGACACGCCCGTCGGCCAGCGTGGCGAGGCGCTGAGCGCGGGGGAGCGGCAGCTGGTCGCCATCGCGCGCGCCTACCTGGCCGCCCCCGACCTGCTGGTGCTGGACGAGGCCACCTCGGCCGTCGACCCCGCCGCCGAGGTGCGGATCGCGCGGGCGCTGGACTCGCTCACGTCCGGGAGGTCGACCCTCACCATCGCCCACCGGCTCTCGACGGCGGAGGCGAGCGACCTCGTGGTCGTCGTCGACGACGGGCGCGTGGTCGAGGTCGGCGGGCACGCGGAGCTGGCGGCCGCGGGCGGCGTCTACGCGCGGATGCACGCGAGCTGGGTGGCCCAGACCCGCTGACGGGCGTGCCGACGGGGCGGACGGTGCGCCCCGCGCCCCGCCGCGCCGTGGGAAGATGCACAGGTGCCCGATCTGACCGACGCCTCCCTGCCCGGGGCTGCTCTCGACCCCGCGCTCGACCCCGCGATCGCCGACCGGCTCAAGCGGGACGAGCACGGCCTCGTCGCCGCGGTCGTGCAGCAGCACGACACCGGCGAGGTGCTCATGCTCGGCTGGATGGACGACGAGGCCCTGCGCCGCACCCTCACCGAGGGCCGCGTGACGTTCTGGAGCCGGTCGCGCGAGGAGTACTGGCGCAAGGGCGACACGTCCGGGCATGTCCAGCTCGTCCGGTCCGTCGCGCTGGACTGCGACGGCGACGCCCTGCTCGTGCGCGTCCACCAGGTGGGCGCCGCGTGCCACACCGGCTCGCGCACCTGCTTCGAGGCGGGCGGCGACCTGGGGGCCGTCGTCGGCCCCGACGCGCCCGCCGCCTGACCGCGCCCTCGCCACCGGCGGCGCACCACGCGCCGCACCGCCCAAGCCCGACCACCCACGTACAGCCCGACGATCCTCAGGAGGACCGGTGACCACGCCCACCGTCGCGCAGCCCCACCCCGCCCCGCGCACCGCCCCCGTGGCGGGCCCGTCGGAGCAGGACCTGGCGTGGGGCGCGACGTGGCCGGGTCTCGGGACGTTCCGCGAGCTGGCCGCCGACCGCCGGGTGATCCCCGTGGTCCGGCGCGTGCTGGCGGACGACGTCACGCCGGTCGGCCTGTACCGGACGCTCGCCCAGGACCGCCCGGGCACCTTCGTGCTCGAGTCGGCGGAGTCGTCCGGCGGCTGGTCGCGCTGGTCGTTCGTGGGCGTCGACTCGCGCGCCACCCTCACGGCGTCCGACGGGCGCGCCGTGTGGCACGGCGACGTCCCGGCGGGCATCCCGCTCGAGGGCGACGTCGTCGAGGTGCTCGGCGCGGCGCTGGAGGCGCTGCGCACGCCGCCGATCGAGGGACTGCCCCCGCTGACGGGCGGGCTGACCGGCGCGCTCGGCTGGGACGTGGTGCGCCACTGGGAGCCCACGCTGCCCGCGAACGCCCCCGACGAGCTCGGCGTGCCGGAGGTGGCGCTGAGCCTCGCCACGGACCTCGTGGCGGTCGACCACCACACGGGCAGCGCCTGGCTCATCGCCAACGCCATCAACGGCGACGGCACCGACGAGCGGGTCGACGAGGCGCACGCCGACGCCGTCGCCCGTCTCGACGCGATGCAGGCGCGGCTGGCCACGCCGGCCCCGCCGCAGCCGACGGTGCTGCGCGGGCCGGACGAGGTGACCGAGCCCGCCCTGGAGTTCCGCTCCACGCGCGAGGAGTTCGAGGCCGCCGTGCGCACCGGGCAGGAGGCGATCCGCGACGGCGAGGTGTTCCAGGTGGTGCTGTCGCAGCGCCTCGGCCTGGACTGCCCGGCCGCGCCGCTGGACGTGTACCGCGCGCTGCGCACCATCAACCCGAGCCCGTACATGTACTACTTCCGGCTCACCGGCCCCGACGGGCGCGACCTCTCCGTCGTCGGCTCCAGCCCCGAGACCCTGGTGAAGGTGACGGACGGGCACGTCACGACGTACCCGATCGCCGGCTCGCGTCCGCGCGGCGCGACCGTCGAGGAGGACGTGGCGTTCGGCGAGGAGCTCCTCGCCGACCCCAAGGAGCGCGCCGAGCACCTCATGCTCGTCGACCTGTCGCGCAACGACCTCGTCAAGGTCTGCGAGCCGACGTCGGTCGAGGTGGTCGAGTTCATGGCCACCCGCCGGTTCAGCCACATCATGCACCTGTGCTCCACCGTGGTGGGCCGCCTGCGACAGGGCGCGACGGCGCTCGACACCCTGCGCGCGACGTTCCCCGCCGGCACCCTCTCGGGGGCTCCCAAGCCGCGTGCCATCGCCCTGATCGACGAGCTGGAGCCCGCGTCCCGCGGGATCTACGGCGGCACCGTGGGCTACTTCGACTTCGGCGGCAACATGGACATGGCCATCGCGATCCGCACCGCGTGCATCCGCGACGGCAAGGCGTGGGTGCAGGCCGGCGGCGGCATCGTCGCCGACTCGGTGCCGGCTCTCGAGTACGAGGAGTCGCGCAACAAGGCGGCCGCGGCGGTGCGCGCGGTGCAGCTGGCCGCGCGGTTCCGGGCGCTCTGAGCGTGGCACGGACCAGCACGACGGACGGGCAGGCGGACATGGACGACGACAGGGCACGGGCCGCGCACGACGGCATCCACGACGGCGCGCACGAGGGCGACGGCGGTCGCCCGCTGGGCCGCGGGCCGCTGCGCGCGCGGTCGCGGGCGGTGTGGTCGGTGGTGGCGGTCGGCGGGCTCACCCTCGCGACGGCGTCGCCGACCTGGGTGAGCACGACGGTGTCGACGGCCCTCGAGCCGACGGTCGACGTCGCGGTCACGGGCACGACGGCGGCGCCCGCCGTGGGCGCCGCCGCGCTCGTGGTGGTGGCGGGCGGCGTCGCCCTCGCCATCGCGGGCCGCGTGGCGCGCTGGGTCGCGCTGGTCGTCGTCGCGCTCGCGGGCGCCCTGGCCACCGCCTCGGCGGCGGCCGTGCTGCTCGACCCGCTGCCCGCCGCGACGTCGGGCGCGTCGGCGACCGCCGGCGTGACGGACCTCACGTCGCCCGTCTCCGTCGCCGTGTGGCCCTGGCTGACCGCGGTGCTCGGCGTGGCGGCGGTGCTCGTCGCCGCGCTCGCGGCGGCGGGCGCGCCCGCCTGGGGAGCCACCTCCGGGCGGCACGAGCGCGCCGATGCCGCACCCGGCGCGGGCGGCAGCGCCCCGAGCGCCGAGGCGACGCCGTCGGGGGACGACCCCGACGCGCCTGGTCAGCACGACCCCCACGACGCCTGGGACGCGCTCTCCCGGGGAACCGACCCGTCCGCGGACCGCTAGGCTGGACCGCGCACCACGTCACGAAAGGGCATCACATTCCCATGACCGAGAACCGCAACGCCGAGGTCGCCTACCTGCCCCCGGCCGTCCCGCCGACCAACCACGGCCACACGACCGCCGCGTGGACGGCGATGATCGGCATCATGCTGGGCGTGGCCGTCGGCGCCGTCGGGATGCTGCCCCCGGTCCCGGACGCGGTGGTCTGGGTCGGTGCCGTGATCGTGGCCGCCTCGCTCGTGCTCGGCCTCGTGCTGCGCAACATGGGCCTCGGACAGCCGAAGGACGGCGTGACGCCGCGCCGGGCTCCTTCCGGCCACTGAGCTTCCTCCCGGCGGCGGCTCCGACCGCCCGCCGGCACGAGGACGGCGCGCCCCCGACCCACGGGGGGCGCGCCGTCGTCGTCTCACGCTCGGAGACGTGTCCGGGCCGTCCCGCGGACGGGCCTACGATGGCAGGCAGACGTCGGTGCGGCGTCAGGGGACGGGGAGGCAGACCATGACGGTCCTGGAGGACATCGTCGCGGGGGTCCGTGAGGACCTCGCGGTACGCCAGGCGCGGACGTCGCTCGACGAGCTCAAGGAGCGCGCGGCGCGCGTGCCGGGCGCGCTCGAGTGCTGCGGCCGGCTGCTCTCGGAGGATCGCGTCGCCGTGATCGCGGAGGTGAAGCGATCCAGCCCCAGCAAGGGCAACCTGGCGTCGATCTCCGACCCCGCGGCGCTGGCCGAGGAGTACGCCAGCGGCGGGGCCAGCGCGATCTCCGTGCTCACGGAGCAGCGACGGTTCGGCGGCTCGCTCGCCGACCTGGACGCCGTCCGCGCCCGCGTGGACGTGCCCGTGCTGCGCAAGGACTTCGTCGTCACGCCGTACCAGGTGTGGGAGGCGCGGGCCCACGGGGCGGACCTCGTGCTGCTCATCGTCGCGGCCCTGGAGCAGACCGTGCTGACGTCCCTGATCGAGCGGGTGCACTCGCTCGGCATGACGGCGCTGGTCGAGGCCCACACCGACGACGAGGTGCGTCGCGCCCTCGACGCCGGGGCGCGCGTGGTGGGCGTGAACGCCCGCGACCTCAAGACGCTCGAGGTGGACCGCACGACCTTCGCGCGCCTCGCCCCGCTCATCCCCGACGACGTCGTCCGCGTCGCCGAGTCCGGCGTCCGCGGCCCGCACGACGTCCTCGACTACGCCCGGTCCGGCGCGCACGCCGTGCTGGTCGGCGAGGCGCTCGTGACCGACGGCGCCCCGCGCCGGTCGGTGGCCGACCTGGTCGCGGCCGGGCAGCACCCCGCGCTGTGGTCGGTCCGCCCGGCGGCCCAGCCGTAACCACCGCAGCACGTCGCACGACCACGGCACAACACCACACACGGCACACCATCCCGACGCGTCCTGGACGGCGGGCGGCGGAGGCCCGGGCGACCGGTACCCTCTGACGACCCCTCGTGCAGAGCGCCGAGCGGTGCCGACGAGAGACGGAGGACCCGTGCCCGACCAGCCCGTACGGGAGGCCCTGACCGAGACCCTGGCGCACCAGGTGCTCGGGCGGCTCGCGGACGTCGAAGGCCCCTACTTCGGCCAGTTCGGCGGCCGCTTCGTGCCCGAGGCCCTCATCGCCGCGCTCGACGAGCTGGAGACCGAGTACCGCAAGGCGCTCGGCGACCCGGCGTTCACGGACGAGCTGGCACGCCTGCACCGGGAGTACACCGGGCGTCCCTCGCCGCTCACCGAGGTGCCGCGCTTCGCGGAGCACTGCGGGGGCGCCGAGGCCGGTCACCGGGTGTTCCTCAAGCGCGAGGACCTCAACCACACGGGGTCCCACAAGATCAACAACGTCCTCGGCCAGGCCCTGCTGGTCAAGCGCATGGGCAAGACGCGGGTGATCGCCGAGACCGGGGCCGGGCAGCACGGCGTGGCCACCGCGACCGCGGCCGCCCTGCTCGACCTCGAGTGCGTCGTCTACATGGGCGAGGAGGACACGCAGCGTCAGGCGCTGAACGTCGCCCGGATGCGGCTGCTGGGCGCCGAGGTCGTGCCCGTGAAGATCGGCTCGCGTACCCTCAAGGACGCGATCAACGAGGCGCTGCGCGACTGGGTCGCGAACGTCGACTCCACGCACTACCTGCTCGGCACGGTCACGGGCCCGCACCCGTTCCCGGAGATGGTCCGCGAGTTCCACCGCATCATCGGCGAGGAGGCGCGCGAGCAGATCCTCGAGCGCATCGGCCGGCTGCCGGACGCCGTCGCGGCGTGCGTGGGCGGCGGGTCGAACGCGCTCGGCATCTTCAACGCCTTCCTCGACGACGAGGGGGTGTCGCTGCACGGCTTCGAGGCCGGGGGCGAGGGCATCGAGTCCGGCCGGCACGCGGCCCGCTTCTCCGGCGGGGCCCCGGGCGTGCTGCACGGCGCCCGCTCCTACCTGCTGCAGGACGACGACGGCCAGACGCTGCCGAGCCACTCGGTCTCGGCCGGGCTGGACTACCCGAGCGTCGGGCCCGCGCACTCGTGGCTGCACGACCTGGGGCGCGCCACGTACAAGCCCGTGACGGACGACGAGGCCATGGAGGCCTTCCGGCTCCTGTGCCGCACCGAGGGGATCATCCCGGCGATCGAGTCCGCGCACGCGCTCGCCGGAGCCGTACGGCTGGGTCGCGAGGCGGCCGAGGCCGGTCGTCCCGGCCAGGTGATCCTGGTGAACCTGTCGGGTCGCGGGGACAAGGACGTGGCCACCGCGGCGCGGTGGTTCGGGCTGCTCGACGAGGACCGGACGGACGACACGGCGGAGGGGGACCAGTGACCACGACCGACACCACTCCGGCGGCGACGTCGACCACCGGCGCGCGCCTCGACGCCCTGCGCGACGAGGGCCGCGGCGCACTCGTCGCCTACCTGCCCGTCGGGTTCCCGGACGTCGAGCGCTCGATCGAGGCCGTCCTGGCGACCGTGGACGCGGGCGCCGACGTCGTCGAGATCGGCGTGCCGTACACCGACCCGGTGATGGACGGACCGGTGATCCAGCGCGCCGCGGAGGCCGCGCTCGCCGCCGGCACCCGGGTCCGCGACGTGCTGCGCGTCGTCGAGGCCGTCGCCGAGCACTCGGGCGGGCGCGTGCCGGCCCTCGTGATGACGTACTGGAACCCGGTGCTGCGCTACGGGGTGGACGCGTTCGCGCGCGACCTCGCGGCCGCCGGGGGCGCCGGTCTCATCACCCCCGACCTCATCCCCGACGAAGGCGCGGACTGGATCGCGGCGTCGCAGGAGCACGGCCTCGACCGCGTGTTCCTCGTCGCGCCGAGCTCGACGCCCGAGCGCCTGGCGCTGACCGCCCGCGCGTCGCGGGGCTTCGTCTACGCGGCGTCGACGATGGGCGTGACCGGCACCCGCGACCAGGTGGGCGACCGGGCCGAGCAGCTCGTCGCCGACACCCGGGCGGCGGGCGCCGACCACGTGTGCGTCGGGCTCGGCGTCTCGTCCGGCGACCAGGCCGCCGAGGTGGGCCGGTTCGCCGACGGCGTCATCGTCGGCTCGGCGCTCGTGCGCCCGCTGCTCGCCGACCGTCCGTGGTCCGACCGGCTCGACACGCTGCGGGCGACCGTGACGGACCTCGCCGACGGCGTGCGCCGTGCCCGCGGGGGGCCGGGGGAGGGCGCGTGAGCGCGACCCTGCTGGCGTCCGCGGCGTCGGTGCAGGCGGCGATCCCGAGCCCGTCGCAGCACACGTGGTACCTCGGCCCGGTGCCGCTCCGCGCCTACGCGCTGGCCATCCTGGCCGGTATCGCGGTCGCGATCTGGATCACCACCAAGCGCTGGGTCGCCCGGGGCGGGGACGCGGACGACGTCCTCGACATCGCGTTCTGGGCCGTCCCGTTCGGCATCGTCGGTGGCCGGCTCTACCACGTGATCAGCACGCCCGAGCCGTACTGGGGCGAGGGCGGGGACCCCGTGCGCGCCCTGTACGTCTGGGAGGGCGGCCTCGGGATCTGGGGCGCGGTGGCGCTCGGCGCCGTCGGCGCCTGGATCGGCTGCCGCCGCAAGGGCGTGCGGCTGAGCTCGTTCGCGGACGCGCTCGCACCCGGGCTCCTCGTCGCGCAGGCGATCGGACGCCTGGGCAACTGGTTCAACCAGGAGCTGTTCGGCGCCCCCACGACGCTGCCCTGGGGGCTCGAGGTCTCCCCGGCCGTGATCGAGCGGCTCAACGCGGACACCGGCACGGCGTTCGCGGCGGGGACCCTGTTCCACCCCACGTTCCTGTACGAGCTGCTCTGGAACCTCGGGGCGGCCGCACTTCTCGTCTGGCTCGACCGCCGGTACAGGCTCGGTCATGGGCGGGTATTCTGGGCCTACGTCGCGCTCTACACTCTGGGCAGGGTGTGGATCGAGATGCTCCGCATCGACACCGCCGAGCACGTGCTCGGGCTGCGTCTGAACGTGTGGACGTCGATCGTCGTGGGCCTCGGTGCCCTCGTCGCCTTCGTCGTCATCGGCAGGCGCTACCCGGGGCGTGAGGACGGGGTGGAGCTGCCCGGCCGCAGCCGCGACCGGCAGGAGGAGGACCGTCGGTCCCGGGACGACCGGGTCGACGCCGAGCAGGACACCGGGCAGGACACGGGGCACGACCCCGAGCCCGACACTGAGCCCGACACTGAGCCCGACACTGAGCTTGACACCATGAGCACCGCGCACGCCGGGGCCGCCGCAGGCGCCTCCGGCCGGGACGACGGCCGCGACAGCGGCGGCGGACCGCACCGTGCGGACGCGCAAGGACCCGGTCCCGACCAGGGACCGACCGACCGCGCCTGAGGCGACTCCGACCGGGGCACCACCCGGGCGGGGCCGCCTATGTTTCCGACGGGCCGACGATGTCCCGACCACCTTTGAGCATGACGCGCCCGCGTGCGGGCGTGCAGGAGGACGGTGTTGATGACCACGCCGCAGCATCGGGTCGCGCGGCCCTCGGCCCAGGGCCTCTACGACCCCGCGTCCGAGCACGACGCGTGCGGTGTCGCGTTCGTCGCGACCCTGCGCGGGACGCCCGGCCGCGACATCGTGGACGCGGGCCTGACCGCACTGTTGAACCTCGACCACCGCGGAGCGGTCGGTGCGGAGGAGAACAGCGGGGACGGGGCCGGGATCCTCACGCAGATCCCGGACGCCTTCGTCCGTGACGTCGTCGCCGCCGAGCTCCCGCCCGCCGGCCACTACGCGATCGGCATGGCGTTCCTGCCTCAGGCCGTCGCGGAGGCCGACGCGGCCGCCCGCCGGTTCGAGGCGATCGCGGCGGAGGAGAAGCTCGACGTCCTCGCCTGGCGCGACGTGCCGGTCACGGCCGACCTGGTCGGCCCGACGGCGCGCGCCTCGATGCCCCTGTTCCGGCAGGTCGTCGTGGCGGACCCGTCGCGCGAGCTGTCGGGGCTCGAGCTCGACCGGCGCACCTACCGCCTGCGCAAGCGCGCGCAGAACGAGCTCGACCTGTTCCTCGCCTCGCTGTCGAGCCGCACCCTCACGTACAAGGGCATGCTCACGACGGCGCAGCTCGAGCCGTTCTTCCCCGACCTGAGCGACCCGCGCTACGCGTCGGAGATCGCGCTGGTCCACTCCCGGTTCTCCACGAACACGTTCCCGTCGTGGCCGCTGGCGCAGCCGTTCCGGCTCGTGGCGCACAACGGCGAGATCAACACCGTGCGGGGCAACCGCAACTGGATGGCCGCCCGCGAGAGCACCATGGCCAGCGAGGTGCTCGGCGACCTGGCGCCGCTGCTGCCCGTGTGCACCGAGGGGTCGAGCGACTCGGCCAGCTTCGACGAGGTGCTGGAGCTGCTGCACCTGTCCGGCCGCTCGCTGCCGCACGCCGTGCTGATGATGGTCCCGGAGGCGTGGGAGAACCACGCCGAGATGGACCCGGCCCGGCGCGCGTTCTACCAGTACCACGCGAACCTCATGGAGCCGTGGGACGGGCCCGCCTGCCTCACGTTCACCGACGGCACCCTCATCGGCGCCGTCCTCGACCGCAACGGCCTGCGTCCGGGCCGCTACTGGGTCACGGAGGACGGCCTCGTCGTGCTCGCGTCGGAGGCCGGCGTCCTGGACCTCGACCCCGCGACGATCGTGCGCAAGGGGCGCCTCGAGCCGGGGCGCATGTTCCTCGTCGACACGGAGCAGGGCCGGATCGTGGAGGACGACGAGCTCAAGTCGCAGCTCGCCGCCCAGCGGCCGTACGGCGAGTGGATCGCCGGCAACACGATCACGCTGGACTCGCTGCCGGAGCGCGAGCACGTCGCGCACTCGCCCGCGTCCGTCCAGCGGCGGCAGCGCGCGTTCGGGTACACCACCGAGGAGCTGAAGATCCTCCTCACGCCGATGGCCGACACCGCCGCGGAGGCGCTCGGGGCCATGGGCTCGGACACGCCGATCGCCGTGCTGTCGAGCCGGCCGCGGCTGCTGTTCGACTACTTCACGCAGATGTTCGCCCAGGTGACGAACCCGCCGCTGGACTCCATCCGCGAGCAGCTCGTCACGGCGATCGACAGCACGATCGGCCCCGAGCCGAACCTCCTCGAGGAGGTCGCGAGCCACGCCCGCAAGCTCGACCTGCCGTTCCCGGTGCTCGACAACGACGAGCTCGCCAAGATCGTGCGCATCGACCGGGACCCGCGGCTGGAGGGCGAGTTCCGCGCCGGCATCGTGCGCGGCCTCTACGAGGTGTCCGGCGGCGGCAAGGCGCTGCAGGCCCGCCTCGAGGAGATCTTCGCCCAGGTGGACGCGGACATCGCGGCCGGGGTGACGCACGTCGTCCTGTCCGACCGCGACTCCGACTCGGAGCTCGCGCCGATCCCGTCGCTGCTGCTGACCAGCGCCGTGCACCACCACCTGCTGCGGCAGGGCACCCGCACCCGGATCTCGCTCGTCGTGGAGGCGGGCGACGTGCGGGAGGTGCACCACGTCGCGCTCCTGATCGGGTACGGCGCCGCCGCGGTGAACCCGTACCTCGCCATGGAGACGGTCGAGGACCTCGCGCTGCGCGGCTACCTCGCCGTCACGCCGGAGAAGGCGGTCGCCAACCTCATCACCGCGCTCGGCAAGGGCGTGCTCAAGGTGATGAGCAAGATGGGCATCTCGACGATCATGTCGTACCGCGGCGCCCAGATCTTCGAGGCCGTCGGGCTCTCCCACGAGCTCGTCGAGGACTACTTCACCGGCACGACGAGCCGTCTGGCCGGCATCGGCCTGGACGTCATCGCGGCCGAGGTCGCGGCGCGGCACGCGGAGGCGTACCCGGCGTCGGGCAACCACGCGGCGCACCAGCGGCTGACCAGCGGCGGCGAGTACCAGTGGCGCCGGGACGGGGAGGAGCACCTCTTCGACCCCGAGACGGTCTTCCGCCTCCAGCACGCCACCCGCACCGGGCGGATGGACATCTTCCGCCAGTACACGCGGCGCGTGGACGAGCAGTCCCGTCGCCTCATGACGCTGCGCGGCCTGCTGCGCTTCACCCCGGACCGCGAGCCGGTGCCGATCGACGAGGTCGAGTCGGTCGAGGAGATCGTCAAGCGGTTCAACACCGGCGCGATGTCGTACGGGTCGATCTCCGCGGAGGCGCACGAGACCCTCGCGATCGCCATGAACCGGCTCGGCGGCCGGTCCAACACCGGTGAGGGCGGCGAGGACCCGGAGCGCCTGTACGACCCGGAGCGCCGCTCGCGGGTCAAGCAGATCGCGTCGGGCCGGTTCGGCGTGACGAGCGAGTACCTGACCAACGCCGACGACATCCAGATCAAGCTCGCCCAGGGCGCCAAGCCCGGCGAGGGCGGTCAGCTGCCCGGGCCCAAGGTGTACCCGTGGGTCGCCAAGACCCGGCACTCGACGCCCGGCGTGGGGCTCATCTCGCCGCCGCCGCACCACGACATCTACTCGATCGAGGACCTGGCGCAGCTCATCCACGACGCCAAGAACGCCAACCCGGCCGCGCGCGTGCACGTCAAGCTCGTCTCCGAGTTCGGCGTGGGCACCGTGGCGACGGGCGTGTCCAAGGCGCACGCGGACGTCGTGCTCATCTCCGGTCACGACGGGGGCACGGGCGCGAGCCCGCTGACGTCGCTCAAGCATGCGGGCACGCCGTGGGAGATCGGCCTGGCCGAGACCCAGCAGACGCTCGTGCTCAACAACCTGCGCGACCGCATCGTCGTGCAGGTCGACGGACAGATGAAGACCGGCCGCGACGTCGTCGTGGCGGCGCTGCTCGGGGCCGAGGAGTTCGGCTTCGCGACCGCGCCGATGGTCGTCTCGGGCTGCGTCATGATGCGGGTCTGCCACCTGGACACGTGCCCGGTCGGCGTGGCGACGCAGAACCCGGAGCTGCGCAAGCGGTTCACGGGCAAGCCGGAGTTCGTCGTGAACTTCTTCGAGTTCATCGCGCAGGAGGTGCGCGAGCACCTCGCCTCGCTCGGCTTCCGGTCGATCGAGGAGGCCGTCGGGCACGTCGAGGCCCTCGACACGCGCAAGGCCGTCGACCACTGGAAGGCGCAGGGCCTGGACCTCGCGCCGGTGCTCGCCGCGCCCGAGGCGGTGCCGGGCACCACGCTGCACCAGGTGGCCACGCAGGACCACGGCCTGGCCAAGGCGCTGGACAACCAGCTGATCGAGAAGGCGCGCCCCGCGCTCGAGGACGCGCTCCCCGTGCGGATCGAGGTGCCGGTGCGCAACGTCAACCGCACGGTCGGCACGATGCTCGGTCACGAGGTGACCAAGCGGTACCGCGGTGCCGGTCTGCCCGACGACACGATCGACGTGACCCTCACGGGCTCGGCCGGCCAGTCGCTCGGGGCGTTCCTGCCGCGCGGCGTCACGCTGCGCCTGTACGGCGACGCCAACGACTACGTCGGCAAGGGCCTGTCGGGCGGGCGCATCGTCGTGCGTCCCGACCGGTCGGCGGTGCTCGAGGGCGCCGCGAACGTCGTGGCGGGCAACGTCATCGGCTACGGCGCGACGTCGGGCGAGATCCTGCTGCGGGGCCGCGTGGGCGAGCGCTTCGCCGTGCGCAACTCCGGTGCGACGCTGGTGACCGAGGGCGTGGGCGACCACGGCTGCGAGTACATGACCGGCGGGACGGTGCTGGTGCTCGGCCCCACCGGCCGCAACTTCGGCGCCGGCATGTCGGGCGGCGTGGCGTACGTGCTCAACCTGCGCGACGTCGCGATGAACATCCAGGCGGTGAAGAGCGGCGAGCTCGAGGTGGGCGCGCTGGACGACGCCGACTGGGACCGTGTGCGCGGCCTGCTGGAGCGGCATCTCGCGGAGACCGGCTCGCCCGTGGCGGCCGAGCTCCTCGAGGACGACGGCGCACGGGCCCGTTTCTCGCGCGTCCTGCCCGCGGGCTGGGCCCGCGTGCGCGCCGCGCTGGCCGACGCCGAGGCCGCAGGGAAGACGCTGGGCGAGGGCGACGACTTCGACCCGGCGATGTGGGAGCAGATCATGGAGGTGGCGCGTGGCTGACCCCCGCGGATTCCTGAAGGTGCGGGAGCGCGAGCTGCCGCCGAACCGCCCCGTCGAGGTGCGGCTGCGTGACTGGAAGGACACGCACGCCCACCGCGAGGACGGGCAGCCGTTCCTCAAGGAGCAGGCGGGCCGCTGCATGGACTGCGGCATCCCGTTCTGCCACCAGGGCTGCCCCCTCGGGAACCTCATCCCGGAGTGGAACGACCTGGTGTGGCGCGACCAGTGGGCCGACGCGATCGAGCGCCTGCACGCGACCAACAACTTCCCGGAGTTCACCGGGCGCGTCTGCCCGGCCCCGTGCGAGACGAGCTGCGTGCTGGGGATCAACCAGCCCGCCGTGACGATCAAGAACGTCGAGGTCTCGATCATCGACGAGGCGTTCGCGCGTGGCCTGGTGACGCCGCAGGTGCCCCAGCGGCTCACGGGCTCGACCGTGGCCGTCGTCGGCTCCGGCCCGGCGGGGCTGGCCGCCGCCCAGCAGCTCACGCGCGCCGGCCACACGGTCGTCGTGTACGAGCGGGACGACGCCATCGGCGGGCTCCTGCGCTACGGCATCCCCGACTTCAAGCTCGAGAAGACGCACATCGACCGTCGACTCGAGCAGATGGAGGCCGAGGGCACCCGCTTCCGCCCGGGGGTCGCCATCGGGCGCGACATCACCTGGGACGCGCTGCGTCGCCGGTTCGACGCCGTGGTCCTGGCCACGGGCGCCACCGTGCCGCGCGAGCTCACGGTGCCGGGCCGCGACCTGGGCGGCGTGCACGTCGCGATGGACTTCCTGACCCCGGCGAACAAGGCCGCGGCGGGCAACCCCGTCGACGGCGCGCCGTCGGCCGCGGGCAAGCACGTCGTGATCATCGGCGGCGGCGACACCGGCTCGGACTGCCTCGGCACGTCGCTGCGGCAGGGCGCCGCCAGCGTCACCACCCTGGCGATCGGCAAGCAGCCCCCGCTCGAGCGGTCGGCGAGCCAGCCCTGGCCGACGGACCCGATCGTCTTCGAGGTCTCGACGTCCCACGAGGAGGGCGGGGAGCGCAGCTACCTGGCCTCGACGGTAGAGTTCGTGGGCGGCGAGGACGGGAACGTCCGGGCCCTGAAGGTCGCCGAGACCGAGTACCTGCCGGACGGCCGGCGGGTGCCGAAGGCGGGCACCGAGCGGGAGATCCCGGCGGACCTGGTCCTCATCGCGATGGGGTTCACCGGCCCGGAGACCGACGAGCTGGTGACCCAGACCGGCGCGGAGCTCACGACTCGCGGGCTGGTGCGGCGCGGCGACGACTACGCCACCAGCCTGCCCGGCGTCTACGCGACGGGTGACGCGGGCCGGGGGCAGTCGCTGATCGTCTGGGCGATCGCCGAGGGCCGCGCGACGGCGGCCGCCGTGGACGCCTACCTGCAGGGCAGCTCCGAGCTGCCCGCGCCGGTCGGCCCGCGGACGGTCGCGCTGCGAGGATAAGAAGAACAACGACGAAGCAGTACCCGGGGCCGTTCGGGCGCCCGGGCGCCGCCCCGGCTCGCGCCGGGGCGGATCGACGACGAGGCTGGAGACATGCGCAGAGCGAAGATCGTGTGCACCATCGGACCCGCGACGGCGTCCCCGACCAAGCTCCGTGAGCTGGTCGACGCGGGCATGGACGTGGCCCGGATCAACCGGAGCCACGGGGAGCAGGCGGAGCACGAGGCCGTCTACCACGGTGTCCGAGAGGCGGCGAAGGAGTCCGGCCGCAACGTCGCAGTCCTCGTCGACCTCCAGGGCCCGAAGATCCGGCTCGGCCGGTTCGCGGGCGACCAGAAGCACTTCCTCAACGAGGGTGACACGTTCACCATCACCACCGAGGACGTGGAGGGCACCAAGGAGCTCGTCTCGACGACCCACAAGGGCCTGGCGGGCGACGCCCGCGTCGGCGACCCGCTCCTCATCGACGACGGCAAGGTGCGCGTGCGCGTCACGGCCGTCGAGGGCCCGCGCGTCGTGACGACCGTCGAGGTCGCCGGCCCGGTCTCGAACAACAAGGGCATCAACCTCCCCGGCGTCGCGGTCTCCGTGCCGGCGCTGTCGGAGAAGGACACCGACGACCTGCGCTGGGCGCTGCGCATGGGCGCGGACATCATCGCGCTGTCGTTCGTGCGGTCCGCGAAGGACTACGACGACGTCGCGGCGATCATGGCGGAGGAGGGCCGTACGGTCCCCGTCGTCGCCAAGATCGAGAAGCCGCAGGCGGTGGAGAACCTGGAGGAGGTCGTCGCGGCCTTCGACGGCTTCATGGTGGCGCGCGGAGACCTCGCCGTGGAGATGCCCCTGGAGCAGGTGCCGCTGGTGCAGAAGCGCATCGTGGAGCTGGCCCGCCGCAACGCGAAGCCCGTCATCGTCGCCACGCAGGTGCTGGAGTCCATGACCACCAGCCCGACGCCGACGCGTGCCGAGGCCTCCGACTGCGCCAACGCGGTGCTCGACGGCGCGGACGCGGTCATGCTGTCCGGTGAGACCAGCGTGGGCGACTACCCGATCATCACGGTCCAGACGATGGCCCGGATCATCGAGGCCACGGAGGAGATGGGCCGCGAGCGGATCGCGCCGCTGGGCTCCTCGCCGCACACCCGCGGCGGCGTCATCACCCGGGCGGCCGCCGAGATCGGCGAGACGCTCGGCGTGAAGTACCTCGTGACGTTCACCCAGTCGGGCGACTCGGCCAAGCGCATGTCGCGCCTGCGGTCGGGCATCCCGCTGCTGGCGTTCACGCCGGAGGAGAGCGTGCGCAACGTGCTCGCGCTCACCTGGGGCACCACCACCTACCAGGTGCCGAAGGTCGAGAGCGTCGACGCGATGGTCGGCCAGGTCGACTCCACGCTGCGTGCCAACGGGCTCGCCGAGCCCGGCGACCGCGTCGTGATCGTCTCGGGCGCTCCGGTGGGCGTGCCCGGCACGACGAACTCGATCCTCGTGCACCAGGTCGGCAGCCACTCCGACGTCTGACCTCCGACGGCCCGACGACGACGGCCCGTGCCCCTCGGCGAGAAGC
>NZ_JBHTVC010000023.1:0-73557 GCF_042793275.1 Isoptericola sp. NPDC056578 | reverse complement strand
AGGTCCAGGTCTACCCCTGACCAGCGCGGCGGAGCGTCGCGATCGGCGTCCTGGCGACGCGCCTGCCCGCCGCCCCCTGAGCACGACGGCGCCCCCCCCCACCGCGCAGGAGGGACGGGGCGCTGTCGTGGTGCGGCGCCGCTCGTCAGGCGACTCTCATGGCCGCCCGAGTCTGCGGTTCCGCCTCAGGCGACGAGCGAGCGCAGCACGTACTGCAGGATGCCGCCGTTGCGGTAGTAGTCCGCCTCACCGGGGGTGTCGATGCGCACCACGGCGTCGAACTCGACCGTCGAGCCGTCCGCCTTCGCGGCGGTGACCTTGACCGTCTCCGGGGTGGCGCCGTCGTTCAGCGCGGTGATGCCCGCGATGTCGAACGTCTCGGTGCCGTCCAGGCCGAGGGACTCGGCGTTCTCGCCCGCCGGGAACTGCAGCGGCAGCACGCCCATGCCGATGAGGTTGGAGCGGTGGATGCGCTCGAACGACTCGGTGATGACGGCCTTGACACCCAGCAGCGCGGTGCCCTTGGCGGCCCAGTCGCGCGACGAGCCGGAGCCGTACTCCTTGCCGCCGAGCACGACCAGCGGGGTGCCCTGCGCCGCGTAGTCCTGCGCCGCGTCGTAGATGGTGTCCTGGGCGTTCTTCACGAAGTTGAACGTGAAGCCGCCCTCGACGCCGTCCAGCAGCTGGTTCTTGAGGCGGATGTTCGCGAACGTGCCGCGGATCATGACCTCGTGGTTGCCGCGGCGCGAGCCGTAGCTGTTGAAGTCCCGGCGGCCCACGCCGTGCTCGGCCAGGTACTTGCCGGCCGGGCTGTCCGCCTTGATGGAGCCGGCGGGCGAGATGTGGTCGGTCGTGACCGAGTCGCCCAGCTTCGCCAGCACGCGGGCGCCCGAGATGTCGGCGACCGGCGACGGCTCGGCGCCCATGCCCTCGAAGTACGGGGGCTTGCGCACGTAGGTGGACTCGCCGTCCCAGGAGAACGTGTCGCCCTCCGGGGTCTCCAGCGCGCGCCACCGGTCGTCGCCGGTGAACACGTCCGCGTAGTCCTTGGTGAACATGTCGCGGTCGATCGAGGCGTCGATCGTGGCCTGGACCTCCTCGGGGGAGGGCCAGATGTCGCGCAGGAAGACGGGGTCGCCGGCCTCGTCACGGCCCAGCGGGTCGGACTCGAAGTCGAACTCCATCGTGCCCGCGAGCGCGTAGGCGATGACCAGCGGCGGGGACGCCAGGTAGTTCATCTTCACGTCGGGGTTGATGCGGCCCTCGAAGTTGCGGTTGCCGGACAGCACCGAGACGACGGCGAGGTCGTGCTCGTTGACGGCCTCGGAGATCTTCTCGTCCAGCGGGCCGGAGTTGCCGATGCAGGTGGCGCAGCCGTAGCCGACCAGGTGGAAGCCGAGCTTCTCGAGGTAGGGCCAGAGGCCGGCCTTCTCGTAGTAGTTCGTCACGACCTGCGAGCCCGGAGCCATCGAGGTCTTGACCCACGGCTTGGACACGAGGCCCTTCTCGACGGCCTTCTTGGCCAGGAGCGCCGCGGCGAGCATGACCGACGGGTTCGACGTGTTGGTGCACGACGTGATGGACGCGATCGCGACGGCGCCGTGGAAGAGGTCGAACTCCTTGCCCTCGCTGTCCGTGACGGGCACGGTGCGGCGGCCGTTCGCGTGGATCGCGGGCGAGTCGGAGGCCGGGAACGACTCCTTCTCGGCCTCGTCGACGACGTCGGTGACCTCGGGCGCGTAGACCGGCAGGTCGCGGCCGAAGGCGGCCTTCGCGTGCGAGAGCTCGATGCGGTCCTGCGGGCGCTTCGGGCCGGCGATCGACGGCACGACGGTGCCGAGGTCCAGCTCGAGGTACTCGGAGAACTTCGGCTCCACGTAGGAGTCCGAGCTCGGGTCGAGCCACAGGCCCTGCTCCTTGGCGTACGCCTCGACGAGCGCGAGCTGCTCGTCGCTGCGGCCGGTGAGGCGCAGGTAGTCCAGGGTGACGTCGTCGATCGGGAAGATCGCGGCGGTCGAGCCGAACTCGGGGCTCATGTTGCCGATGGTGGCGCGGTTGGCCAGCGGCACCTGGGCGACGCCCGCGCCGTAGAACTCGACGAACTTCCCGACGACGCCGTGCTGGCGCAGCATCTGGGTGATCGTGAGCACGACGTCGGTCGCGGTCACGCCGGCGGGGATGGAGCCCGACAGCTTGAAGCCGACGACGCGCGGGATGAGCATCGACACGGGCTGGCCGAGCATGGCCGCCTCGGCCTCGATGCCGCCGACGCCCCAGCCCAGCACGCCGAGGCCGTTGACCATCGTGGTGTGCGAGTCGGTGCCGACGCAGGTGTCGGGGTAGGCGCGGAGCACGCTCTGCCCGTCGACCTCCACCTCGCGCGTCATGATCGTGCGCGCCAGGTACTCGATGTTGACCTGGTGCACGATGCCGGTGCCCGGGGGGACGACCTTGAAGTCGTCGAACGCCGTCTGGCCCCAGCGCAGGAACTGGTAGCGCTCGTGGTTGCGCTCGTACTCGAACTCGACGTTGCGGGCGAAGGCGTCCGCGCGGCCGGCGACGTCGATCTGCACGGAGTGGTCGATGACCATCTCGGCGGGCGCGAGCGGGTTGATCCGCTTCGGGTCGCCGCCGAGCTCCGCGACGGCCTCGCGCATCGTGGCGAGGTCGACGACGCAGGGCACGCCGGTGAAGTCCTGCATGATCACGCGGGCGGGCGTGAACTGGATCTCCGTGTCGGGCTGGGCGTCCGGGTCCCAGGCGGCGACGGCGCGCACGTGGTCGGCGGTGATGTTGGCGCCGTCCTCGGTGCGCAGGAGGTTCTCGGCGAGGATCTTCAGGGAGTACGGGAGGCGCTCGGCGCCCTCGACGGCGGAGAGGCGGAAGATCTCGTAGGCCTTCCCGCCGACCTCCAGCGTTCCCTTCGATCCGAACGTGTCCACGCTGCTCACTGCGGCTCCTTCTGCGGGGCTGGCCGGCGAGGGCACCGTGCGCGCGCTGCGGCGCGACGGTTCCGACGCCGTGGTTCTGGGGGCTCCGCCCAGCGTACGCCGGGCACCTGGTCAGCATAGCCCATATATCTTGACGTCAAGATATCTCGGCGTCAGGTCCCGGTCCGAGCGTGCCGAGAATTTCCGTACGCCGCACGGGAACAACGGTCGTGGCCAGCGCGTTGTGCAGCTGCCCTCGACCGGAAGGACGCCCATGCCGTCGCGCACCCCCACGACCTCCACCGCAGCCGCCGACCCCACGGCCGACGCCGGCACCGCCGGCACCGCCCGCGCGGACGCGCCGCCCGCCCTGCCGCCGCTCACGGCCCAGGCCGAGCTGCTCCTGGCGCGCGAGGTCGTGCCGCCGGAGACGCTCTCCCCCGCCGCGCTGCGCGACGCCGCCGCGGCGCTGGAGCGCACGGCACCGGCCGGGTCGCTCCTGGTGGTCCACCCGCGGGTGCTGCCGCCGTCCGCCCTCGCCGGGCACCTGCGGCGCACGACGACCGTCCGCGGCGGCGCCGTGGAGCGCGCGGGCTTCGTCGTCGTGGACATGACCGACGTCGACGACTTCGCGCCTGTGCCCGGCGTCGACGTGCCGGACGCCGACGTCTACGCCGTCACCGCCCCCGACCGGGGCGACGAGATGGCGAACTGGTCGCCCGAGGAGGCGGAGCCGGCGATCGCCGCTCGCGGTCGCAGCCCCCTCACCCTCGCCGAGGGCGTCCACTGGGTGCTCCAGTCCCCCGACGTGCTCGCGCGGAACCTCTGCTTCATGACGATCGGCTCCCGGCTGCGGCGACCGAACGGCACCTACGACGCGCGCACGCCCGCCGTCTGGATCTCGAACGGGACCGGCCGCGACGGGGCCGAGCGGCGCGGCGCCCCCAAGGTGGGCTGGTGCTGGTGGCGCAACCGGCACACGTGGCTCGGCTTCGCGTCGACAACCCGCGATTGATCGCCTGACTCCAACGACGGCAATCAACAGGCCTGCTTGTCCAATATCATCGCCAGATGCCCAAGCCCGATGCCTGTGCCGCTCGCAGACCTGGGATGAAGCCCGACGGGTCGAGCGAGTCAACCCTCGCAACCAGAATCATCCTGGCCCCCTGCGTGCAGAAATCTTATTATCGGGGCCATGAAGAAGATCTACGATCCTGAGTGGCTTGAACACCTTGCTGAGCAATTGGAGTTGCTCGACGCGTCATGCGATGGATGGGACCAGGGCCGGAACGGTGAGGCGAAGCGAATAGCCATTTCCGTTCGGATTCTAGTCCACACGGGAACCGGCACTCCCCTGCTGAGTCATCTCGGCGTCTTGGACAACCTCCTCGTGCCTTCGTTCGTACTCCTGGGGCCGCCACCAAGTATCGGCATTTCGCCACCAGAGTCAGGCGCGCCTCTGGTGCACCAAGTGCGACCGGGTGTCGCCTCGATCGGATTCTTCGAGGATGAATCACCTCCGGCGTACTGGCCAGTCGCGCTCGGCGAAAAGAATCTCGGGAGTAAGCCCAATCTCCCTGTGCCGGACTGGTGGAAGGAGGTCGTCATGTATGACGAGGATGGGGCTGAGGTCACGAGACGAAACCTCGCACTATGGGTCTCGAACAAGGATGGCGGAGCTCACCTCGACGCTAGACTCCCCCCGACATACAGGGGCCTGAGCCGATCTGGAACCCTAGGCTTTCGAGACTCGTTCGGCGCCCCGTATACGGCCAACCCTATCCCAGCAGCCCTTCGCCACATTGGCGAAGAACTCAGGTTTGGAATTCGCCGCCACTTCAGCCCATATCTCGGACATCTCGCAAAGACTCCAGTCCCCAAGATCACCCGCCCGATTCCGGACCTGCAGATCGGCGGACTCGAGTTCGGACTACGGTCTAGTTGAACCGAGAATTCTTCGAACGTTCCCGAGAACTGAATAACCCCAACCGTTCCCAGCTCAGCGGTCGAGGACGGCGACGGCCTCCACGTGGTGCGTCATCGGGAACAGGTCGAAGGCCCGCAGCCCGGTGAGCCCGTACCCGTGCCCGGCGAGGTACGCGACGTCGCGGGCCAGGGCGGCCGGGTCGCACGCGACGTAGACGACGCGCCGCGGGCCGCGGCCGGCGATCGCGTCGACGACGGACCGGCCGGCGCCGGCGCGCGGCGGGTCGAGCACGACCACGTCGGCGCCGCCCACGTCCGACCCGGTCGCGTCGCCGTCGGCGAGGACCCGGTCCACGGCGCCGAGGTGCAGCTCGACCTGCGGCAGGTCGTGGGCGTTGCGGCGTGCGTCCTTCACGGCGCGGGCGTCGCCCTCGACCGCGACGACGCGGCCGGAGCCCCCGACGGCCGCGGCGAGCGGCACCGTGAACAGGCCGGCGCCGGAGTACAGGTCGAGCACCGTCGCCCCGTCCGCGTCGCCCACCGCGTCGAGCACGGCGCCGGTGAGCAGGTCCGGTGCCGAGCGGTGCACCTGCCAGAAGCCGTCGGCGGCCACGCGGTAGCGGTGCTCCGCGCCGCCCGCACGCACGGTCTCGGTGACCGACCGACGGGCGTTGGGGCGGGTGTCCCCGCGGCCCCGACGCCACGGCACCTCGTCGACCAGGAGGAGGGCGTCCGCGCCGTCCGCCGGTGCCACGAGCTCGAGGCGGGCGCCAGGACGCCAACGACGGGTCCACACCTCCTCGGCGTCCGCGAGCGCCGCGACCGCGTCCGTGGCCAGCGGCATCCCGTCGAGGGGCACCACGTCGTGCGAACGGAAGCGCCGCATCCCGGCCCGCCCGTCGGCGTCGGCCACGAGGTCGACGCGGGTGCGGTAGCCGAGCCCGCCGCGCTCGTCGTCGCCGGGCGCCGCCTCCACCTCGACCTCGCGCTCGAGCTTCGCGAGCCGCTGCAGCTGCTCGGCGAGGACGGCGGCCTTCCAGCGGCGCTGCGCGGGCAGCGCCACGTGGGCGAGCTCGCCGCCGCCCACCCCGCCCGGGCCGGCCTCGGGCCAGGCGGACGGGACCCGGTCGGCCGACGCCTCGAGGACCTCGACCGCGTCGGCGCGCCAGAAGCGGCTGCCGGTCTCGGTCACCCGCGCCCGGACCCGCTCCCCGGGCAGGGTGTGGCGCACGAAGACGACGCGGCCGTCGAGCCGTGCGACGCAGTGCCCGCCGTGCGCGACGGGGCCGATCTCGAGCTCGACCTCCCGCCCGACCTCCGGGTCCGGGGTGGTGGGTCGAGGGCGCGGCGCGGAACGGCGAGGTCGGGGCATGGGCACCATTCTCCCCCGCGCCCGGTGCGGGTCGGAACGCGGCGAGAACCGCGTCCTGACCGCGTCAGAACCGGGGGCCGCGCGGCGAGGTGCCCTCGAGGCCGGTCTGGCCGGCCGACGACGAGAGCTGCCACGGCACGGACGCCACCACGACACCGGGCGTGAACAGCAGCCGCCCCTTGAGGCGCAGGGCCGACTGGTTGTGCAGCAGCTGCTCCCACCAGTGCCCGACGACGTACTCGGGGATGTACACGACGACGAGGTCGCGGGGCGAGTCGCGGCGCACGGAGCGCACGTACTTCAGCACGGGCCGCGTGATCTCGCGGAAGGGTGAGTCGAGGACGCGCAGCGGCACCGGCAGGTCCAGCGCCTCCCACCGCGCGCGCAGGTCAGCGATCTCCTCCGCGTCGACGCCGACGGTCACGGCCTCGAGCACCGACGGCCGCGACGCCCGCGCGTACGCCACGGCGCGCATGGTCGGCTTGTGGATCTTCGAGACCAGCACGATGGCGTGCACGCGGCTGGGCAGGGCGCGGGCGCCCGCGACGTCGTCGAGCTCGAGCTCGGTGCGCACCCTGGCGTAGTGGGCGCGGATCGCCTTCATGAGCGCGAAGAGCACGCCCATCGCCAGCAGGGTGATCCATGCGCCGTGCGTGAACTTCGTCGCCAGCACGATGACGAGCACCGTGGCCGTCATGACGAAGCCGACGCCGTTGACGACCCGGGAGCGCTGCATGCGGGCGCGCTCGGCGGGGTCGGGCTCCTTGCGCAGCGCGCGGGTCCAGTGCCGGAGCATGCCGAGCTGCGAGAGCGTGAACGACACGAACACGCCCACGATGTACAGCTGGATGAGGCGGGTGACCTGCGCGTCGAACGCGACGATGAGCACGATCGCGGCCACGGCGAGCGTGATGATCCCGTTGGAGAACGCGAGCCGGTCGCCGCGCGTGTGCAGCTGGCGCGGCAGGAAGCCGTCCTTGGCGAGGATCGAGCCGAGCACCGGGAAGCCGTTGAAGGCGGTGTTCGCCGCGAGCACGAGGATCAGCCCGGTGACGATCGAGATCGCCACGAACGCGGGCGTGAACCCCTGGAACACGGCCTCCGCGAGCTGGCTGAGCACGGGGTGCTGGTTGTAGTCCTCCGGCAGCGGCTGCCCGCCCACGGTGAGCTGGTCGTGCGCGTCCTCGACGTACTTCACACCGGTGGCCTGCGCGAGCAAGAGGATGGAGATCATCATCGTGGCCGAGATGCCGCCCAGCAGGGCCAGGGTGGTGGCCGCGTTGCGCGACTTGGGCTTGCGGAACGCCGGGACGCCGTTGCTGATCGCCTCCACACCGGTGAGGGCGGCACAGCCCGAGGCGAAGGCCCGGGCCAGGAGGAACGCCCCCGCCAGGCCGGTGAGCCCCTGGTCGAAGCCCGCCTCGGGCGTCATCTCGAACCCGGCGCTCTCCGCCAGCGGCAGGTCGCCCGCGAAGAACCGGATCGCCCCCACCACGGCGAGGAGGCCCACGAGGGCCATGAAGCAGTAGGTCGGGATCGCGAACACCGTGCCCGACTCGCGCACGCCCCGCAGGTTCATCACCGTGAGGATCACGACGACCACCACGGCGAACAGCGCCTCGTGCCCCCGCAGGAACGGCAGGGCCGACGCCGCGTACTGCGCCCCCGACGAGATCGACACCGCCACCGTGAGGACGTAGTCGACGAGCAGGGCGGAGGCGACGCCGATGCCGGCCGACGGCCCGAGGTTCGTCGTCGCGACCTCGTAGTCGCCGCCGCCCGAGGGGTAGGCGCGCACGTTCTGGCGGTACGACGACACCACCACGAGCAGCACGACGACGACGCCGAGACCCACCCACGGGGAGATCGTCGTCGCGGCGATGCCGGCGACGGCCAGGGTCAGGAGGATCTCGTCCGGCGCGTACGCGACCGACGACAGCGCGTCCGACGCGAAGACCGGCAGCGCGATGCGCTTGGGCAGCAGGGTGTGCCCCAGGTTCTCGCTGCGCACGGGGCGCCCGATGAGGAGCCGTTTGGCAGCGTCCGCGATGTCCGACACGTCGAGCAATGCTATGCCCGGCACGCCCTGCGGGCGCGCGCGTCCCGTCGCGGCGTCCGTGGCGATGTCGAGGGGCCCCGCGAGGTATAGCGTTTCGCCCGTGCACTTCGTGATCATGGGCTGCGGCCGCGTCGGTTCGACGCTCGCGCAGACGATCGAGTCCCGCGGCCACTCCGTGGCCGTCGTCGACCAGAACCCCGACGCGTTCCGCCGTCTCCCGGCCGGGTTCTCCGGGCAGAAGGTGACGGGCGTCGGCTTCGACCGGGACACGCTCGTCCAGGCCGGTATCGAGGACACGTACGCCTTCGCCGCCGTGTCCGACGGCGACAACTCCAACGTGCTCGCCGCGCGGGTCGCGCGAGAGACGTACGGCGTCGAGAACGTCGTGGCCCGCATCTACGACCCCCAGCGCGCGGAGATCTACCAGCGCCTCGGGATCCCGACGGTCGCGACCGTGCGCTGGACGGCCGACCAGGTGCTGCGCCGCATGCTCCCGCTCGGCGCCACCGACGAGTACCGCGACCCGTCCGGGCAGGTGCGCCTCGCACAGATCGACTACCACCCCGGCTGGGCCGGCCTGACGGTGCACCGCATCGAGGAGGCCACCGGCGCGCGCGTCGCCTTCCTGTCGCGCTACACCGACGGCATCCTGCCGACGCCCGGCTCCGTGCTGCAGGAGAACGACGTGCTGCACGTCCTCATGCGCGCCGACGACGCGGCCGCCGTCGAGCGGGTCCTCACCCACGAGCCGCGGCGGGAGAGCTGATGCGCGTCGTCGTCGCCGGGGCCGGGTCGGTCGGCCGGTCCATCGCCCGGGAGCTCCTCTCGCACGACCACGACGTCGTGCTCATCGACAAGAACCCCGCCGCGATGCGGGTGGCGCAGGTGCCCGAGGCCGACTGGCTCCTCGCCGACGCCTGCGAGCTGTCCTCGCTGGAGGCCGCCGACGTCACGAGCGCGGACGTCGTCGTCGGCGCCACCGGCGACGACAAGGCCAACCTCGTCTTCTCGCTGCTGTGCAAGACCGAGTTCGGGGTGCCCCGCACCGTGGCGCGGGTCAACAACCCGAAGAACGAGTGGATGTTCGACGGCTCGTGGGGCGTCGACGTCGCCGTGTCGACCCCGCGGATCATGACCGCGATGGTCGAGGAGGCCGTGGCCGTCGGGGACCTGGTGCGGATCTTCACCTTCCACCAGTCCGGCGCGGACATCGTCGAGGTGACCCTGCCGGACGACTCGCCGCTCGTGGGGGCCCGCGTCGGCTCCGTCGTCTGGCCGACGGACACCGTGCTGGCGTGCATCGTGCGCGGCGCGCAGCCGCTGGCGCCGACCGTGGACGACACGCTCGAGACCGGCGACGAGCTGGTCCTCGTGATGGGCAGCCAGGCCGACGAGGAGTCCCTCCAGCACCTGCTCGCCCACGGCGGTCCGGCCGTCCCCGCCGTCGCGGCGGGCGACCCGCTCGTGGCGCCCGAGCTCGCCGTGCCGGACGGCGCCGACGACGAGCTCGACGGGTCCGAGGACGGCCGCTAGCCCTCCCGCGTGGCGGCCGGCCCGGCCGGCTGCGCCGCGGGGCGCCCGGCGTGCGCGCCGCGCACGACGACCCAGGTGAGCCAGAGGACCAGGCCCCACAGCGGGACGCCCAGCACCAGGTGGGCCGTGCCCAGCCAGCCGACGCTGTCGGCGAAGTACAGCGGCACCTTGACCGCCAGGCGCACCGCGAACAGCCCCGCCCAGAACCAGGTGGCGAGGGTGTAGCGCCGGACGAGCTCCGGGTCCCTGCGCCAGGCGACCAGCGCAGCGAGAGGGTTCGCGGTGTCGGCGCCGGGCGTGGTGGCCCCGGCCCGGGCCCGCTCGTCGTCGTGACGGGCGCGCTCGCCGGCGGCGTCGGCGAACCCGCCACGCACCGCCTCGACCACGAGGCCGACCACGGGCCAGCGCACCGCCAGCGACACGAGGATGGCCGCGAGGTACGCGGCGTTGGTCCACAGACCCCACACGTAGAAGTTCTGGGCCTCGCCGGACCTCCAGGCCCAGAACACGCCCACGCCGATGCCGAGCAGGCCGCCGAGCGCCTGCGTGATCGGCGTGCGCTGCGCGAGGCGGGCCACGACGGCGACGAGCGCCGCGCCGACGGAGGCGACCAGCGCCCACGTCAGGGCGGTGCGCTCGTCGCCGCCCATCGACGCGACGACGTAGATGACCACGAAGAGCAGCCCGGGCAGCACGGCCTCGACCACGCCGCGCACGCCACCGACGGCCTGCCCGAACGAGAACTCCTCGCCCGTGACCGCCCGCACCCCGCGTCCGTCGGCGGTGGGCGCCGTGGGGCGACCCTGGTCGGTGGGACCGGTCGGCTTCCCCGCCGCGGGATACCCGTCGCTCACTCGCCGGCCCGCGCGCGCAGCTCGTACCGGGGGTTGAACATCGTGCGCCGCCCGTCGATGTCGCACACCAGTCCCTCGACGCGGATGCGGCGGCCCGGGTCGATGCCCGCGATGGCCCGGCGCCCGAGCCACACGAGGTCGAGGGAGCCGGAGCCGTCGTACAGCTCGGCCTCCACGGTCGGCACCCCCTCGCGGGGGCGCAGCACGACCGAGCGGAGCACGCCGGCCGCGCTCGCCCGACGGCGGTCACCCAGGTCGGCGACCGGCGTGCAGCCGCGGTGGGCCGCGGCCTCGTGGCGTTCCTCGTCGGCGGCGACCTCGTCGGCCGAGGCCAGCGCGTGCCGGACGGCGGTTCGCAGGGACATCAACAGCTCCAGGCTGGTGGACGGGCCGGCCTCGCGGCCGGGTCGCTCACCGGATCTCGGTGATCTCCGGCCCGCGGGTCAGCGGGTCGAACGACGGTGTCTGCGGCGCGGCGCCCTCGGGCCCCGCGGTGGTGTCCTCGCCCGGCGCGTCGCCCTGGCGCGCACTCTTGGGCAGGGTCAGCGTGAGCAGGTCGCGCGGCGGGCGGGGGTTGCCGTCCCGCACCACGACGACGTTCGCGAACACGGACTCGAGCTGCTTCGCGGCCTCGGGGTCCACCGCGGCACGCCCCGACAGCACGCCGCGCAGGAACCAGCGCGGCCCGTCCACGCCCACGAAGCGGGCGGGACGCACGGCAGGCTTGCCGTCGGGTCCGGTGGCCGGGATGCGCGCGATGAGCTCGCGCCCGAACGTGCCGGGCACGTCGTCGACCGTGCCGCCCTGGCGCGTGATGGACGACCCGATCTCGGCGCGCACCTCGTCCCAGATGCCCGCCGTGCGGGGGGCCGCGAACGCCTGGACCTGCAGGCCGGAGCCGTTGAGGGTCGCGGACACCCCGGTGACCTTCTGGGTCTTCTTGTCGACCTCCATGCGCAGCTCCAGGCCGGGCAGGACGGGCAGCCAGACGGCGCCGAGGTCCACGCGGGGCCCCATGCCCGTCACCTGGGTCGAGTCGAACGGGCCGCGCTCGGGACGCTCTGCCGCGCCCTCGTCGGTGCCGGGGCCGTCGCCGGTGGCGGGCGCCGCGGCCTCCGCGGTCGCGGGCTCGCGGGCCTCGTCGGTCCCCTTCTTCGACGCGTTGCGCCGGAACAGCCCCACGGAGGATCTCCTTCTCGTCGTCCTGCTCGCCCGGCGGCCGGACGAGCCCTACCCAACTCCCACAGTAGACCGGTTCGCGCGCGCCTCCGGTCCGTGCCCGGGGTCGTCAGCCGCCGGCGAAACCGCCGCTCGAACCGAACCCGCCCTCGCCCCGGTGCGAACCCGGCAGCGTCGTCGCCACGAGGAAGCGGGCGTGCTCCACCCGCTGCACCACGAGCTGCGCCACCCGGTCGCCCCGGCGCAGCCGCACCGGCTCGGCGACGTCGGTGTTGAGGAGCACCACCTTGATCTCCCCGCGGTACCCCGCGTCGATGGTGCCGGGCGCGTTCACCACGGTCACCCCGTGCTTCGCGGCGAGGCCGGAGCGCGGGTGCACGAACGCCGCGTACCCCTCGGGCAGCGCGATCGCCACCCCGGTGGGCACGACGACCCGGCCCTGCGGAGGGATCTCGACGTCGACCGTGGTCACGAGGTCCGCGCCCGCGTCGCCCGGGTGCGCGTACGCGGGGGTGGGCACGTCGTCGAGCAGCGTGACGAGGACGTCGACGGTGCTCGGGTCTGGGCCCGGCTCGGTGCTCGGCTCGGTGCTCACATGGCTGGCGGTGTCAGGCACCCGGGAAGCGTAGCCGACCGGCGGGCGGCGCACCGGCGTCCTCCGCGCCGTCCGGACCGGGACGGAACCGCGGCGCGGTGCTGGGATGATGGGCCCATGAGCGAGCACGCGGCCCACCCGCCCACCGTTACCGGCCCGGCCTTCCGGGAGCGGCTGACCCCCGGACCGGCGGCCTGGTGCGGCGCCGTCGGGCTGGGCGTGATCGTCGGGGTGACCCTCTGGCCGCTGGCGCACGCGGTCGCGGCGGTCGTCGGGGTGCTCGCTGCGGCCGCCACCCTCGCGGCCCTCGTCGCGACCGCGCCCGTCATCGAGGTCGCGGACGGGCGGCTGCGCGCCGGCAAGGCCCAGATCGCCCTCGACCTCCTCGGCGAGGTGACCACGATGGACGACGCCGAGGCGATGCGCACCGCCCTCGGTCCGGCGCTCGACGCCCGCGCGTTCGTCTGCCTGCGCGCGTGGGCACGCACCGGCCTGCGCGTGGACCTCGAGGACCCGCTCGACCCCACGCCGTACTGGCTGCTGTCGACCCGGCGGCCGCAGGAGCTGGCCGCCGCGCTCGCGCGCTGAGCCCCGACGTACGCCGTCGCGCCGGGAACGACGAAGGCCGTCACGTCCTCGACGTGACGGCCCGTGTCGTCCGTGGTGCTGGCGCCCCGACCTTCGGTCAGGCGGCGCACTCCGTGCAGATCATCTGACCGTTCTTCTCGTAGGCCAGCTGGCTGCGGTGGTGGACGAGGAAGCAGCTCGTGCAGGTGAACTCGTCGGCCTGGCGGGGCAGGACGCGGACCGCGAGCTCCTCGCCGGACAGGTCGGCGCCAGGAAGCTCGAAGCCTTCCGCGGCCTCCGTCTCGTCCTCGTCGACGACACCCGACGACTTGTCGGAACGACGCGCCTGGAGCTCCTGGATCGAGTCCTGCTCCACGTCCTCGTCGTTCTTGCGGGGGGCGTCGTAGTCGGTTGCCATCTGTGTGGTCACGCTCCGTGGTGTCGGGATCGGTACGCGCTGATAATGCTCGGTGACCGGGTTTTGTTCCCGGTCGGCCCACGGATTGTGCACCATTTCGGGCGGCCGCGCGACACCACGAGCTGTTCCTCGTGTCACAGCGCGACGATCGGCCGCTGACCTGCACCGACGCACCCGCACGGCGCGGTGTTCGCCCTCGGCGAGACCGGCGGGCTGACGCAGTTTTTCACCCCGGCGCGCGGGCGTGGAACGACCGAACCCGGTCAGCCCCTCAGCCGCGCGCGACGTCCTCCGGACGGTCGGCGTCGGCGTGCTCGAGCCACCGGACGAGCTCCGTCACGACCGGGGTCGCTCCCGCGACCGTCATGGCGCTGCCCGGGCCCCGCCCGCGCAGCCCGCCGACCCAGGCCCCGGCCTCCGCAGCCACGAGAGCGCCGGCCGCCAGGTCCCACGGGTTGAGCCCGCGCTCGTAGTAGAGGTCGAGCGCGCCCTCCGCGAGCAGGCACAGGTCGATCGCCGCGGACCCGATCCGCCGGATGTCGCGCACCCGGGGCAGGACGTCGACGAGGACCTCGGCCTGGCGCGCCCGCCGCTCGGGCGCATAGCCGAAGCCCGTGCCCACCAGCGACCGGGAGAGGGCGTCCGGCCGGCTCACGCGCAGGGCGCGCCCGTCGCGCTCGGCCCCACCGCCGCGCGCCGCCGTCCAGGTGCGCCCGTCGACCACCGAGTGCACGCAGCCCGCGAGCGCCGTCCACCGCTCCGGGTCGGCGGGCCCGGCCACGACCGCCACCGAGACCGCGTAGGACGCGACGCCGTACAGGTAGTTGACCGTGCCGTCGATCGGGTCGAGCACCCACGTGAGCCCGGAGGTGCCGGGGACGTCGTCGCCCTCCTCGCCGAGGATCGCGTCGTCCGCCCGCTCCTCGGCGAGCCGGCGCCGCAGCAGCGCCTCGACCGCCCGGTCCATGTCCGTCACCGGGTCGACGTCGGAGGACTTGGTCGCGGCGACCTCGACCCGCTCCGGGCGTCCGTCGCGCACCAGGGCTCCGGCCTCGAGCGCGAGGCTGCGGGCCAGCGCCCGCAGCGCCTCGACGTCGACACCGATCTCGATGCCGGTGTCGCGTCCGTCGGTCTGGTCCCCGGTCGCCGCTCGTTCTTCCACGGCCTACATCTTGCCCGACCGTCGCCCCCACCGGGCGGTCCAGCCGGGGCCCGGGTGCGGCACGGTCCACCCGCGCGCGAGCGACGCGATGCGGAACCCGAAGACGAGGGCCACCACCCCGAGCGCGGTCCACAGCTGCAGCACGTCCTCGTGCCAGAGCAGCGCGGTGAGGCCGGCGCCCACGAGCGCGGGCACGGCGTAGAGCTGCCGGTCGGCGAAGACGAGCGGCACCTCGCCCACGAGGACGTCCCGCAGGATCCCCCCGCCCACGGCGGTGAGGACCCCGACCACCACGGAGGCGAGCACGCCCGCACCGAGGTCGAGCGACTTCGTCGTGCCCTGGAGCACGAACAGCGACAGCGCGGCGGCGTCGAGCACCAGGATGGAGCGCCGCATCCGCTCCAGCCCCGGGTGGAAGAAGAAGATGATGACGCCCGCGGCGAGCGCGGCCAGCACGAGCCGCCAGCTCGAGATGCCGACCGGCGGCGTGTCGCCGATCAGGACGTCGCGCAGGATCCCGCCCCCGAGCCCGGTCACCCACGCGAGCACGAGGACGCCGAACGCGTCGAACCGTTTGCGCACGGCGGCGAGCCCTCCCGAGACCGCCGCGACGAAGACGGCGACGAGCTCCAGGTAGGAGACCGGGCCGGAGGTGAACGCGTCCACGGGACGTCATCCTCCCAGGCCTTCCCGCCCGGGGCGCGCCAATCGACGGCACACCGACGCGCCTGCGCGGCACCGCCCCGCGCCGGTGGCACCCTCGAACAGGCGGACCCGCCCCGACGGAGTTCCCGAGGGCGACCTGTGAGGGAGGAAGCATGGCCGAGCTCGAGCTCGTGAGGCTGCACGAGGACGGTGAGCGCCTGGTCCTGCGCGGCCCCGGCGGCACCGAGAGCACGCTGCCCATCACGGAGGCGCTGCGCGCCGCGGTGCGACGCGACCGACCGCGCACGGAGGCGCTGCGCGCCCAGGCGGCCACCACCCTGCGCCCCCGAGACCTGCAGGCCCGCCTGCGCGCCGGGGCGACGGTCGAGGAGCTGGCCGAGGAGTCCGGGCTCCCCGTCGACCACGTGCAGCGCTACGAGTGGCCCGTGGCCGCGGAGCGCGACCATGTCATCGGGCAGGTGCGCGCCCACCGGCTGCCGGGCGACGACGAGACGACGACCCTCGGGGAGGTCGCCGACACCCGGCTGGCCGCCCGCGGCGTCACGACCGACGAGGCCCTTTGGTCGGCCCGTCGCGACGGCACCGCGCCCTGGGTGGTCGAGGTGCGGTTCTCCGCCGGCGACCGCGACCGGTCGGCGCGCTGGACCTTCGACCCCAAGGGCCGCGTCGTGACGGCGCTCGACGACGAGGCGCGCTGGCTCGGCCAGCCGGACGACCCGGTCTCCCCCGACGTGCTGGGCGTGCCGTCGACGGGCGGGCGTGCGGTCACGCCCCGCCGGCACGTGGACGACGACACCACGGCGCTGCTCCTGGACGACCTTGCCGGACGCCGCGGGCAGCGGCCCGGCGACCGCCGCAGGACGCCCGCCCGCACGGCGGCGGACGACGTGCCACCCGTGCCGGAGCCGATCCCCGTCGGCCACGTCAGCGCTCCCCCGGTCGACGCGCCCGCCGTGGCGCCGGAGCCGGAGCACGCCGACCCGGCCGGTGCGAGCGTGGTCGACCTCGGGTCGCGCCGCGCGGGCCTGCGCCCGACGACGCCCGACCGCTCCACCCACCCGTCGTCGGCGCGTCGGCCGATGCCCGGCGTGCTGCCGCTCGACCACGACGACGACGGGGCCGACGACGGGGCCGACCGGGCCGGGGCTGCGGACACCCGCCCGGACGCCAGGCAGGACGCACGGTCCGACGTGGTCGACGACGCGACCGCACCGAGCGGGCCGCCCGCGCAGGGGCCCGCCGGGCCGCAGCCGGCCGCGCCGGCACCGCGGAGCGACAAGCCCGCCGGGGGGCGACGGCCCGGTCGCAAGGGCCGCGCCCAGGTGCCGAGCTGGGACGAGATCGTCTTCGGCGGCGGCCGCCCGTCGTCCTGACCTCGCCCGGCCCCGTCCTGTCCTGTCCCGTCCTGTCCCGCTACGCGCCGTCGCCCAGGTCGAGCTGGTCGGTGACCGACGCGCGCCGGCGGGCGTCGGCCTGCGTCATGCGCCGCATGTGGTGGCGCCGGCACAGCACCTCGTAGGACACCGGGCCGCCGTCGGGCGCGCCCGCGACGTCGCCGACCACCACCTGGTCGCCCTCGACGACCATGACGCCGCCCACGGTGCGGGCGTTGTGGGTGGCCCGCGCGCCGCACCAGCACAGGGACCGCACCTGGAGCTCCTCGACGCGATCGGCGAGCTCGATGAGACGGGCGGCGCCGGGGAACAGCCGCGTGCGGAAGTCGGTGGTGATGCCGAACGCGAAGACGTCCAGCTCCACCTCGTCGACGAGGCGGGCCAGCTGCTCCACCTGGGCCGGGGAGTAGAACTGCGCCTCGTCGCACACGAGGTAGTCCACGACCCGACCGGCCTGCCGCTCGGCGGCCACGACGTCCCAGAAGTCGGTGTCGTCGGTGACCTCGCGGGCGTCGACCTCGAGCCCGAGCCGCGACGACAGCCGGGAGGTGCCGGCGCGGTCGTCGCGCGTGAAGATCAGACCGGTCCGCCCGCGCGCCGCGTGGTTGTGGTCGGTCTGCAGCGCCAGCGTCGACTTGCCGCTGTCCATGGTCCCGGAGAAGAAGACGAGCTCGGCCATGGGCAGATCCTGTCAGACCCGTGCCCCGTGCCGGGCCGGCGCCCGCGGCCTACTGCCCGACGCGCCCGTCCACGCACTCCCGCAGCAGGTCCGCGTGCCCGCAGTGCCGCGCGTACTCCTCGACGTGGCCGAGCAGCAGCTCGCGCAGCGAGATCTCGCCGCCCGGCTCCGCGCCCAGGTCGGAGAAGCCGGCGTTCGTGCTGCCGAGGTCGTCGAAGCCGTCGACCATGCGGTCGGTGGCGGCCATCTCCTCGTGCCAGCTCCGGAACGCCTCCGCGACGACGGCGGGGTCGGCCACCGCGCCGTCCCAGTCGCCGTCGCGGTGCGTCTCGCTGCGGTACAGCCACGGCGCGTCCTCGCCGGTCATGATGCGGCGCACGTGCCGCTCGTCCTCCGTGAGGTGGCGCACCAGTCCGAGCAGCGACATCGTCGACGGCGGCACCGAGCGGCGGGCGAGCTGCTCGGCGTCCAGGTCGGCGCACTTCATCTCGACGGTGAGCCGGTACGAGCGGAGCGAGTCGAGCAGGATCGCCCGTTCGTCGACCAGCTCGACGTCGCTCTCGCGCGGGTCGTCGTCCGGGTCCACCCACATGTCGGGGTAGACGGTGGCGCGGGTCCAACGGGACTCGGTCGCAGGGTCCTGCTCGCGGGGCTCCATCTCGGCATCGTGACACCCGCGACGCGGGCGCGCCACGGCTTTCCGCGCCGTGCTCGTGCCGTGCTCGTGCCGTGCTCGTGCCGCGCTCGTGCCGCGTGCGAGGGCGACGACCGCCGGGGCTACGCCTGCGCGACCAGCAGCGGCACGACCATCTCCGCGGGCGTGAGCGACCCGTGCACGCCCGGCATCTCGCGGGCGCCGGACGGGTGCAGGCGCGAGTCGACGACCGTCGCCGCCCCGCGCGCCGCGACCAGGACGTCGCCCACCGCGGGCAGCACGTGGTCGGCCACGGGACCCAGCCATCCGGCCGCGACCGCGTCGTCGCGCAGCACGACGAGAGCGTCGTCCCCGAGCACCGCGGCCCAGCGGTCCGCGACGTCCCGCGGGTCGGCGCCGGGAGCGACGTACACGTGGCCGGCGCGCGGCTCCCCGCCGAGGAGGGCGACGTCGCGCGCGAGCTCCGGCCGGGCGGCGACGTCGTGCTGGTGGGACAGGTCCGCCGTCACCTGACCGTGGTCGGCCGTGACGACGACGAGCGTGCCCTTCGGGACGGAGCGCACCAGGCGGCGCAGCTCGGAGTCCGTCTCCTCGAGGGCGTCGCCCCACTGCCACGACTGCGGACCGTGCTGGTGGCCCGCCTTGTCGACGGCACCGTGGTAGAGGTACACGAGGCCGGGCTCGCGCAGCTCGCGCACCGTGGTGCCCACCTGGGCGTCGAGCCCCTCGGCGGCCGCGTAGCGCGGGCCGCGCAGCGCCGCGCGCGTCATCCCGGAGCCCGCGAACCGCGCGGGCCCGGGCGAGGTGACGCGCACCCCGCGCCGCACGAGCGTCTCGAGCACCGTCGGCTCGCGCTGCACGTCCTCGGGCTCGGCACGCATCGGACCGGAGAGCTTGGTACGCCGGTACGGGTCCGACTGCTCGGTCCAGGACACGGTGGTGGCGAGGCCGCCCGTGGCGGGGTTGCGCTGCGTGTAGCCCAGGAGCCCGGTGCGGCCCGGGGCCGTGCCCGTGCCGAACGTCGCGAGCGCCGCCGCCGTCGTCGAGGGGAAGCTCGACAGCACCGACCGGCCGTCCGCGGCCAGCGAGCGCAGGAACGGGGCGTGCCCGCCACGCTCGGCGAGGTTGGCCAGGCCCAGGCCGTCGACGAGGACGACGACCACCCGGCGGACGCCGGAAGGCAGCCCGAGCGCGTCGCGGCAGTCCGCCGACCGCAGCCCGGTCGCGGTCGTGAGGTCCGCCCCGAGGGCGCCCGCGACGGCGGGCAGCACGGCGGCGAGGGAGCCCGTCCCGTAGGAGGGGGCGAGGAGGCCGTCCGGCAGCGCGAGGGTCGCCGTCATCGGGCGGCGCGCCCGCCCGTCCCGGTCGCCGCCGACAGGGAGCGCGAGAACGCGATCGCGCGGCGCAGGGCGTCCCGACCCTCCGCGGCACCGCTGACGCGCACGACGACGTCGTCGGGCGTGAGCTGGCCGGTGAGCCCGTGGTCGGCCTCGCAGTTCGGGTCCGGGCACTGCACGGGCTCGAGGTCGACGCGGGAGACGGCGCCCCAGCCGATGGCGAGCGTGAGCTCGGACGCGCTGTCCCCGGGGCGGTGCTCCGCCGGCTCGGCGACGATGTGCGTGAGGGCGACCGACCGGATCTCGCTCAGCGGCACGGCCTCCGTGGTCGCGGCGGCCGACGACGGGTGGGCGGCGTCGCCCTCGTGGTCGTCGACGTGCGCGGTGACGAGGCGGGTGGGCGTGAGGGCCAGCACGGTGAGGTGCCGGCGCACGGCGTCGTCGAAGGTGGTCTCGGCCTGGACGAGGTGGGCGAGCACGTCCTCGTCGGCGAGCGCGACGTCGAGGACGTCCTCCACGAGGTCCGGGTAGTACCCGGCCCGGCGCACGTGGGCGGACAGTTCGGTACGGAGGTTCTCGCGGGCGGTGGCATGCGGCACCCGCGCATTCTCCCACCGCCCCGGCGGCCGTGGCCACCGCCGTCCCCAGCCGGTGCCGTCCCCGCGTTCCGGCACGTCAGCCCGGCAGGGCGCGGCGCGGCGCGTCCGCGCGCTGCGCCGCCGACCGCAGCCGGACGACGGCGTGCAGCACGCTCACCCCGACCGAGCCGACGACGACGGGGTACAGCTCCAGCGACGCGAGCTCGGGCAGGTCGTCCGCCAGCACGGACACGCGCGCGAGCACGTCCTCGAGCGCGTCGATGTCCGCCTCCGGCGCGCCGCCGTACCCGAACAGCCGCGGCGCCGCGCGCACCGTGCGCACCATGGCGGCCACGTCGACGTCCGTCAGCGGCGGGATGCCGTAGGCCACGTCGTCGAGGAGGTCCGTCGCGTCGCCCGCGAGGCCGAACGACACCTTCGGGCCGAACAGCGGGTCCTCGCCCGAGCGGATGACGCACGGCACCCCGACGGGTGCCATCGGCTGCACCTCCATGGCGGGCTCGTCCTCCCCCAGGACGTCCAGGGCGACCTGCCGCATGCGCTCGACGTCGGCACGCAGCTCGGCCGCGTCGGCGATGTCCAGGCGCACCCCGCCCAGGTCGGTGCGGTGGCGCAGCGCCGTCGAGGCGGTCTTGAGGGCGACCGGCCAGCCGAGCTCGTCGGCCGCCGCGACGGCCTCGTCCGCCGTGCGCACGGTCCGCGAGCGCCAGAGCCGCACGCCGTAGCAGTCGAGCAGCTCCGCCGTCTCGTCCTGCGTGAGCGCCCGCCCCTCGCCGCCCTCGGCGTCGGCGAGCCAGCGCTCGACGAGCTTGCGCGCCCGCCGCGCGTCCATGCCCTCGGGCCGCACGTGGGTGCCGCGGTCCTCCGTGCGCCAGCGCGCGTACGTCACGACCTTGCCGAGCGCCGTCACCGCGTCCTCCGGCGTGGAGAACGCGGGGATCCGCACGGGCGTGCCGTCGGGGCCCGTGGCCGCGAGCTCGTCGGGCAGGCCGCTGAGGCCGAGCATCGACGCGACGGTGGTGCGCCCGGTCCGCGCGGCGGCCTCGGCGACGGCGCGCGCCACGGCCCCGGTGCGCGGCACGACGACGGGCACGTCGACGGCGACGACGACGTCGCACGCCCCGGGCGCGTAGAGCGCACCGGTCACCTGCGCGATCTGCTCGTCGGTGGCGTCCGGCGGCAGGAAGTCGGAGGACGCCGCGACGACGAGGCCCGCGGCGGCCGCGGCCTCGGCCACGAGGGCCGCGAGCGCGGCGGACGACGCGAGGATGCCCACCCTGCCGCCGGTCGGCAGCGGCTGGTGCGCGAGCACCTGCGCGACGTCCATGAGCTGGTGGGTGTTCTCGGCCCGGATCACGCCGGACTGCCGCAGCATCTCGTCGAGCAGGCGACGCGGCGCACGCGTGGCGCGCACGGCGTGCCCCGGGGGCACGACCTGGCCCGACCGGCCCGCCACGACCACGACGACGGGCTTGACCCCGGCCAGCCGGCGCGCGATCCGGGAGAACTTGCGGGGGTTGCCGATGGACTCGAGGTAGAGGCAGACGACGGCGGTGCGCGCGTCGTCCTGCCAGTACTGCATGAGGTCGTTGCCCGACACGTCGGCGCGATGCCCCGCGGACAGCAGCGCCGAGACGCCCAGGCCGCGCCGCTCGAGCGTCCGCGTGAGCGTGACGGCGGCGGGCGCCGACTGGCAGAACATGCCGACCACGCCGGCCCGGGGCGTCCGTTCCGCGAGGCTCGCGTGCAGCCGCGCGCCCGGCGTCGTGGTGAGCAGGCCGAACGACGCGGGGCCGATCACCCGCATCCCGCCCGCGTGCGCGGCGCGCACCAGCTCGCGCTGCCGGGCCAGGCCGTCCGGCCCGGTCTCCGCGTACCCGGCGGCCAGCACGACGACGCCGCGCGCGCCGCGACCGGCCAGGCGCCGCACCGCGTCGACGGCGGCGTCCGGCGGCACCGCCAGGAGCGCGAGGTCGACGCCGTCGTCGCGCGCGTCCCCGTCGCTCGCCTCGTCGCCGGCCCCGAGCGCGTCGTCCCACGACCCGGCGACCGCGAGCCCCGGGGCGTCCGGGACCGGACCGGGGGCGCCGAGCACCGTGAGCCGGGTGTCCCCCGGGTCGGTCGCCGCGGCGTCGACGACGCGCTGCGCGAGGTGGTGTTCCGGCGTCGCTCCGCCGGGCCCCGCAGGGCCGGGCCCGACGAGCAGGACCCGGCGGGCGGACAGCAGCGCCTGCATCGAGCGCGCCTCCGCGCGGTGCTCGCGGTCCGCCATCACCTCGCGGGAGCGCTCCGTGGGGTCGAGGTCGAAGGCCACCGTGACCACGCCGTCGTCGAGGTGCTGGCTCACCGCGTACCCGGCGTCGCGGAAGACGGCGAGCATCGACGAGTTCTGCGGCAGCACGTCCGCGGTGAAGCGCCGCACCCCGCGCTCGCGCGCCGCCGCGGCGACGTGCTCGAGGAGCACCGAGCCGAGGCCCTTGCCCTGCATCGCGTCGGCGATGTTGAAGGCCACCTCCGCCTCCGTGGGCGTGACCTTGTCGTACCGGGCGACGCCGAGCACGTCCTCGCGCGGGCGGCCCGCGTCGTCGGCGCCGGGCCGCACCGCGACCAGGGCCACCCGGTCGCGCTGGTCGAGGTGGGTGAGGCGGTTCAGCTCGCGGTCCGTCAGCCGGCGCACCGGCGCGAAGAAGCGGAAGTACGCGGACCGCTCGGACTGCGCCTCCTGGAAGCGCTGGATCGCGTCGGCGTCGTCGGGCCGCAGGGGGCGCACGTGCATGGTCGTGCCGTCGCGCAGCACGACGTCGGCCTCCCACGCGACCGGGTACCCAGGGTCCGGCCGAGCGTCCTGCCCAGCCGCCGGCCGGGCGTCCGGAGTGTCGGGTGCGTCCACCCGTGCAGGCTATCCGGGCCCTGTGACGCGGGCGCGTCGCCGCGCCTGCGCGGCCCTGTGGGCGCCGGCGACTAGAGTCTGGTGCCGTCCGCGAGGGACGCCGACCGCGAACCCCGCCGGCCGTCCCGCCGAGCCGTCCATCGAACTCAGGAGCCGCACCGCATGGCGCGCAAGAGCAGCAGCGCACCCGCCACCGACGAGCCGTTCGACGAGAAGATCGTCGACATCGACGTCGCGGCGGAGATGGAGACGTCGTTCCTCGAGTACGCGTACTCCGTCATCTACTCGCGCGCCCTGCCGGACGCCCGCGACGGCCTCAAGCCGGTGCACCGCCGGATCCTCTACATGATGTCCGACATGGGCCTGCGGCCCGACCGCGCGCACGTGAAGTCGTCGCGCGTGGTCGGCGAGGTCATGGGCAAGCTGCACCCGCACGGTGACACCGCGATCTACGACGCGCTGGTGCGCCTCGCGCAGGACTTCTCGATGCGCCTGCCGCTGGTCGACGGGCACGGGAACTTCGGCTCCCTCGACGACGGCCCGGCCGCTCCGCGGTACACCGAGGCCCGGCTCGCCCCGCCGTCGATGGCGATGACCGCGGGGCTCGACGAGGACGTCGTCGACTTCGTCCCGAACTACGACAACAAGCTCACGCAGCCCGCGGTGCTGCCGTCCGCGGTGCCGAACCTGCTGGTCAACGGCTCGTCCGGCATCGCGGTCGGCATGGCGACGAACATGGCGCCGCACAACCTCGTCGAGGTCGTGGCCGCCGCCCAGCACCTCATCACGAACCCCGACGCGACGCTCGACGACGTCATGCGCTTCGTGCCCGGCCCCGACCTGCCCTCGGGCGGCAAGATCGTCGGGCTCGACGGCGTGCGCGACGCCTACCGCACGGGGCGCGGCACGTTCCGCACGCGCGCGACGGCGCGGGTCGAGAACGTCACGCCCCGCCGCAAGGGCATCGTGGTGACCGAGCTGCCCTACGGCGTCGGCCCGGAGAAGGTGATCGAGAAGATCGCCGACGGCGTGAAGGCCAAGAAGATCCAGGGCGTCACCAACGTCCAGGACCTCACCGACCGCACCCACGGGCTGCGCCTGGTCGTCGAGGTGAAGACCGGCTTCGACCCCGACGCCGTGCTCGAGCAGCTGTACCGCACCACCCCGCTCGAGGACTCGTTCGGCATCAACAACGTGGCCCTCGTCGACGGGCAGCCGCGCACGCTCGGCCTCCTCGAGCTGCTGCGGGTGTGGGTGGCCCACCGGATCGACGTCGTGCGCCGCCGCTCGACCTTCCGGCTCGCCAAGCGGCAGGAGCGCCTGCACCTGGTCGAGGGCCTGCTGCTGGCCATCGTCGACATCGACGAGGTCATCCAGGTCATCCGCACCTCCGACGACGCGGGCGCCGCGCGCGAGCGCCTCATGAGCGTCTTCGACCTCTCGGAGCCCCAGGCCACGTACATCCTCGACCTCCAGCTGCGCCGCCTCACCAAGTTCTCCCGCATCGAGCTGGAGAAGGAGCAGTCGGAGCTGGAGCGCGAGATCGCCGAGCTCCAGGAGATCCTCGCCGACGACGCGCGCCTGCGCGCCGTCGTCAGCGCCGAGATGGGCGAGGTCGCCTCGACCTACGGCACCCCGCGCCGCACCGTGCTGCTCGACTCGGCCGGCGGCGCCACCGTCCCGGCGGCGACGAACGGCCGCAGCAAGGCGCCGGCCATCAGCCTGGAGATCGCGGACTCCCCCACCCGGGCGCTCCTGTCGGCCACCGGGCTGCTGGCCCGCACCTCGGGCGAGGCCGCGGACGCGCCCCTCGAGCGCGCCGGGCGCCGGCACGCCCACGACGCGATGCGCGGGGACGTCGCCACCACGACGCGCGGCGACGTCGGTCTCGTGACGTCCGCGGGCCGTCTCCTGCGGGTGTCCGCGCTCGACCTTCCCGCGCTCCCCCCGGTCGACGGCCCGCCGTCCCTCTCGGGCGGGATCCCGGTGAGCGAGCTGGTCGCGCTCGCGCCCGGCGAGACCGCCCTGGCCGTGGTCTCGCTGGACGACGACGCGCCCACCCTGGCCCTCGGCACCGCGAACGGCGTCGTCAAGCGCGTCGCCGCGGGCGACGTGCCCGCGAACCGCGACGAGTGGGACGTCATCGCCCTCAAGGACGGCGACCGTGTGGTCGGTGCGAGCCCGGTCGGCGAGGACGACGAGCTCGTCTTCGTCGCCTCCGACGCGAGCCTGCTGCACTTCGACGCCTCCGCGGTGCGCCCGCAGGGCCGGGCCGCGGCCGGCATGGCGGGCATCCGCCTCGGTGCGGGCCAGCAGGTCGTCTTCTTCGGCGTCGCGAGGGCCGCGACCCGCGACCTGCACACGGTCGTCACGGTGGCGGGGACGTCGGGCGCGCTGCCCGGCACGGGCGGCGGCTCCGCGAAGGTCACGCCGTACGAGCTGTACCCCGGCAAGGGGCGCGGCACCGGCGGGGTGCGCGCGCACCGCTTCCTCAAGGGCGAGGACGGCCTCGTCCTGGCCTGGGTGGGCGAGGGGCCCGCCCGCGCCGTGGGCGGCGCCGGTCAGCCGGCCGAGCTGCCGGAGAGCACCGACCGCCGCGACGGTTCGGGCCAGCCGCTGCCCGCGCCCGTCGCCGCGATCGGCTGACGGCCGGGCATGACCCCGGGCCCCGTCGCCGAGCCGGACGACGTACCCGTCCTCGTGGTCGTGACGGGCCGCCCCGGCACGGGCAAGACCACGCTGGCGCGGCGTCTCGCCCGGGCGCTGCGCGCCGCCTACGTGCGGGTCGACGCGATCGAGGCGGCGCTCGGCGCCGGCGACGCCCGCTCCGCCGGACCCGAGGGCTACGCGGTCGCGCACCTGCTCGCCCGGTCCACCCTCGAGCTCGGCGGCGACGTCGTGGTGGACGCCGTCTGCCCGGTGCCGGAGTCCCGGTCGGCCTGGGCCGACACCGCGCGGGCCGCCGGGGCACGCCCCGTCGTGCTCGAGACCGTGCTCGCGGACGCCGCCGAGCACCGCCGCCGCGTCGAGGCCCGGCGGCCCGACCTCCCGGGCCAGCGTGTGCCGACCTGGCAGGACGTCGCGCTGGGCGGGTACGCGTCCTGGGACGAGGCCCGCGACGGCGTGCGCACCCCGGTCGCGACCACCTCGTCCGACGACGCGCTCACGACCGCGCTCCGTACCGTCGGCCCCCGCGGCCGCGCCCGCCCGGTCCGCTAGCGGTCGACTGCGGCGACGATCGCCGTGCCCAGGTCGGCAGGGCGCGAGAACATCGGCCAGTGGCCCGTGGGCAGGTCGACGATCTCGTAGTCGTGCAGCCGCGCCAGCTCGGCCACGAACGGGTGACCCTCGGCCATCAGTCCCCGCAGCACCTCGCCGGGCATCTCGCAGGCGATCACCGTCGTCGGGACGTCGAGCCGGCGCGCGTCGTCGCCGAGGTGGTGGCCCTCGCGGACCGTCCCGCCGGGCTGCGGCACGGCACGGTCCCGGAACCGTGCGCGGACCTCGTCGTCGAGTCCGACGAGGTCCTGCTCCTCGAACTCGCTCCATGCGGGCAGCTCGTGGTCGACGACGTCGGCCGGGAGGTCGGCATTCACGGCCTGGCCCTCGGCGAACGGCCCCGAGTCGACGTACACCACGCGGGCGACCCGGTCCGGGCGCCGGTCGGAGGCCGCGTACACGAGCCCTCCGCCGGCGGAGTGCCCCACGAGCGCGACGGGCGCGTCGCCCGGGACGGCGTCGATCGCGGCGACCACGGTGTCCACGTGGTCCGCCAGGCGGATGCCGGAGCGGTCGGCGTCCACCGATTCCAGTCCCGGCAGGGTGACGGCGTGGGGCGTGTGGCCCGCCGCCGCGAGCACCGGGACGACGTCGTCCCAGGCCGATCCGTCGAGCCAGAACCCGGGTACGAGGATGATGTCCATGTCCCGAGATTAGGCGTGACCTCCGACACGTCGGCTGCTTCACTGCCGCCATGCCCGACCTCGACCTGCCGGACCCCGACCTCCACCTGCCCGACGGCTACGTCTTCACCACCGCCCGCGAGCGGATCGACGCCGACCGGGTGCACGAGCTGCTCGCTGCGCACGCGTACTGGGCCGCCGGCCGTTCCCGCGAGCAGCAGCGCGCCGCCATGGCGGCGTCCCGGAGCTACGGCGTCCTCGCCGCGACGGGCGACCTCGCCGCCTACGCCCGCCTGGTCACGGACGGCGCGACGTTCGGCTGGCTCGCGGACGTGATCGTCGACCCCGCGCACCGGGGGCACGGGCTGGGCCGCGCCGTCGTCGCGGGCGCGCTGGCCGACGTCGAGTCCCTCGGGCTGAAGCGGGTCCTACTGCGCGCGTCCGACCAGGGCCGGCGCATCTACGAGCGCGCCGGCTTCATGCCCGTCCCCGAGCCCGACAGCTGGCTGCAGCTGCAGGCGAGCACCCCGGCCACCAGGAGCGCCTGACCCGCGACGTAGGTGAGCATCACCCAGAAGCCGGAGGCGGGCGGGTCGAACCAGCCGGTGAAGGCGCCCAGCGCGATCATGGCGTCCGACGCCAGGAAGACGACGCCGCCGGCGCCGGCCAGCGGGTGCACGCCCGTGGCGAGCACCGCCATCGCCACCAGGCAGACCCCGTAGACGACCACGGCGGCCAGCAGCGGCCCGGGCGCACCCGGGGCGCAGGCCACGACGAGCGCCACGGCCGCGAGGACGTAGGGCGCGAGGAGCGCCGGCCGGCGCACGACGCTCGCCCGCCGGGTCGGCCAGAACGCGACGACGTAGGCACCCTGGGCGAGCAGGAAGAAGCCCACCATGACGAGGAACGCGGCATCACCCTCGAACGCCGCGGGAGCCGTGTCCCCCAGCCAGGACAGGCCGAGGGCCACGGCGACCAGGCGCACCAGCCGCGAGCGCGGTGCGGGCGCGGCGCACCAGAGCGTCACGGCGAGCAGGGGCATCAGGCAGACCTGGGTGACGCGCGCCCAGGTGCTGGCCTCGGCCACCTGGGCCACGAGGTGCAGCACGGTGAGCATCGCCAGCGCGACGGCGGCCGCGCGGGAGGTGACGGTGGGCAGGAGCCGCTGCGGCGGCGCCGGGAGCAGCCCGGGATGAACGACGTCGGTCACGCGGGGCAGCCTAGGGCCCCGGGGCGTCAGTCCGAAACCCGCCGTCGGGTGAGCCCCGTCCGCCGGTCAGAGCTCGATCGTCACCAGGCGCGAGCCGTGCCGCTCGGTGTACCCCAGGCTCGCGTACAGGCCGTGGGCGCCGCTCGGGTTCTGGGTGTCGACGTCGAGCGCGGCGACCGCCATGCCGTCGGCGGCGAACGCCCGCATGCCGGCGGCGAGCAGCGCGACGGCGACCTTGCGGCCGCGGTAGGCGCGGCGCACGCCGAGGATCTCCGTGTAGCCGAACGGGTGGCCGCGCACCGCGAAGTCCGCCGTGAACCGGGCCGCGACGTGGTAGCCGACGACGAGCGGCTCACCCGCCCGCAGCGCGGCCGCCGTCTCGCCGTCGGTGCGCGGGTCGGCCAGGAGGGCGGCGACGTCCGGCGCAGGGTCCACGACCACGAACGACCACTCGGGGGCGTAGGTCGAGCGCCCGCTCCGCCACTGCTCCGGGGTCTGCGGCTCGCTGCCCCAGTGGTCGCGGAACGCGTCGTTGTGGGCCAGGCGGGCGGGCTCGTCGAGGTCGTCGGCGAGCGGCACGAGCCGGAGCCCGTCGTCGAGCGCGACATCGGGCACGGGGTGCGCGTCGAGGTCGCGCAGGTCGCGCTCGAGGTCGGAGTAGAAGCGGCGCGGCGTGAAGCCCGCACGCTCGTACAGCCGCACCTTCGGGGCCGGGGCCGTGTCCTCGAGGAACCCCCCGATCCGGCCGGGGACGCTCGCGCCGGAGGCGGCGAGCATCTGGCGGGCCCGTGCCTCCTGCCAGGCGAACAGCTCCCGGCCGATGCCCTCCCCGCGGCGGTCGGGGTGCACGGCCCCCCACAGGAACGCCCGCACCCGGCTGGTGTCGCCGGGCATGGTCTCGACGTAGCCGTAGGCGCGCAGCAGACCGTCGGCGTCGAGCCCCACGACCGAGTCGGTCGCGAGCCGGCGCCACGGTGCGTCGAGGATCTCGAGCAGCTCGTCCAGCGTTTCCCGGTACGGCTCGCGGTCCGCCTCCGCGACCGTGTTGCGCAGGTCGAGCAGGGCGCCGGCGTCGTCGCGGGTCGCGGGGCGCCAGGTCAGCCCGCCGGCCGTGAGCGGCGGCAGGACGGACGGGGCGCCAGCGCGCTCCGCGAGGGGCGCGAGCGGGGCGGGGGCAGGGGTCGCCATGGGCCACACGGTAGGCACCGCCGGGGCCCCCCGCACGGCCTTTTCGTCCGCCGGCGCTTGTCCGGGGCGGCGGCCGTGTGGCACGGTGCACCGTCCTGACCTGCACCGACCGCAACGGAGCGTGCGATGACCGAGACCGTCCCCGCCGTGTACGAGCTCCTCGACCCGCGGTTCGCCGCCGTGCGCGGCGACAGCCGCCTCGAGCGCCTCTGGACCGGCGCGCGCTGGACCGAGGGACCGCTGTACGTCCCCGCGGGCCGCTACCTGCTGTTCAGCGACATCCCCAACGACCGGGTGCTGCGCTGGGACGAGACGGACGGCTCGGTGAGCGTCTTCGACTCCCCCGCCGGTTACGCCAACGGGCGCACGATCGACCGGCAGGGCCGCGTCGTCACGTGCCAGCAGGGTCCGCGGCGCGTGGTGCGCACGGAGCACGACGGGTCCATGACGGTCCTCGCCGACCGGTGGCAGGGACGGCGCCTCAACAGCCCCAACGACGTCGTCGTGTCGGCCGACGACGCGGTCTGGTTCACCGACCCTCCGTACGGGATCACGAGCGACTACGAGGGCGAGCACGCGGAGCCGGAGATCGACGGCTGCCACGTCTACCGGGTCGACCCGCGCACGGGCGAGGTGGCCGCCGTCGCGACGGACCTCGAGCGCCCCAACGGACTGGCGTTCTCCGTCGACGGGCAGCGGCTGTACGTCGCGGACACGCAACGCCGGCACCTGCGGGCCTTCGACGTCGACGGCGGACGACTCACGGGCGGGGACGTCCTCGCCGAGCTCGACGGCGGGCCGGACGGCGTGCGCGTCGACACGGCGGGCCGCGTCTGGGTGGCCGCCGGGGAGGCCCTGCACGTCCTCGACCCCGACGGCACGCTCCTCGGGCGGCTCCACCTGCCCGAGGAGGTCTCGAACCTCGCCTTCGGCGGCCGCAAGCGCAACCGCCTCTTCGTCACGGCGTCCACGTCGGTGTACTCGATCCTGCTCACCGTGAACGGCGCTCCGCTGCTCTGAGCCGGGCCCGCGGGGCCCGCTCGCGACGGTGGACGCGCCGTCCGAGCGGCGCCGCGCGCCGTTACGCTGCACGGGTGACGACCACGCTCGACCCCGCCGCCGCCGACGCCCGCTCCACCGCCCTGCGCGAGGCCCTGCGCACGCGCGTCGTGGTGGCCGACGGGGCCATGGGCACGATGATCCAGGCCGCGGACCCCACCCTCGAGGACTACGAGGGGCACGAGGGCTGCAACGAGATCCTCAACGTGTCGCGGCCCGACATCATCCGCGCCGTGCACGACGAGTACCTCGAGGTGGGCGTCGACGCGATCGAGACCAACACCTTCGGCGCCAACTGGTCGAACCTGTCCGACTACGGCATCGACGACCGGATCCGCGAGCTCGCCCGGGCGGGCGCCGCCCTGGCCCGCGGGCGCGCGGACGCCTTCGCCACCGCCGACCACCCGCGCTGGGTGCTCGGCTCGATGGGCCCGGGCACCAAGCTGCCGAGCCTCGGCCACACCACGTACGCGCACCTGCGCACGACGTTCGCCGAGCAGGCGGCCGGGCTCCTCGAGGGCGGCGCGGACGCGCTGCTGGTGGAGACCAGCCAGGACCTGCTGCAGGCGAAGGCGGCGGTCACGGGCTGCCACGACGCGATCGCGGAGGTCGGCCGCGACGTGCCGGTCATCGTCTCCGTCACCGTCGAGACCACCGGCACCATGCTCATGGGCTCGGAGATCGGCGCGGCGCTCACCACGCTGCAGGCGATCGGCGTCGACGCGATCGGCCTGAACTGCGCCACCGGCCCGGACCAGATGAGCGAGCACCTGCGCCACCTCGCGCGGCACTCCGAGGTGCCGGTCACCTGCATGCCCAACGCGGGCCTGCCGGAGCTCGGACCTCACGGCGCCGTCTACCCGCTGACGCCGCAGGAGCTCGCCGCCGCGCACACGCAGTTCGTGCAGGAGTTCGCGCTCGGCCTGGTCGGCGGGTGCTGCGGCACGACGCCCGAGCACATGCGCCAGGTGGTCGAGGCCGTGCGGGGCCGGGAGCTGCCCGCCCGGGACCCGCAGCGCGAGAACGGCGTCGCGTCCCTCTACTCCCACACCGACCTGCGCCAGGACACGTCGTACCTGGCGATCGGCGAGCGCACCAACGCCAACGGCTCCAAGGCGTTCCGTGAGGCGATGCTCGAGGGCCGCTGGGACGACGTCGTCGACATCGCGCGCGCCCAGACGCGCGACGGCGCGCACCTGCTGGACGTCTGCATCGATTACGTGGGGCGCGACGGCGTGGCGGACGTGCGCGAGGTCGTCTCGCGGCTGGCGTCGGCCTCCACGCTGCCGCTGGTGATCGACTCGACCGAGCCGGCCGTGCTGCAGGCAGGGCTCGAGCTGCTCGGTGGGCGCGGCGTCGTGAACTCGGTGAACTTCGAGGACGGCGACGGCCCGGGCTCCCGCTACGCGAAGATCATGCCGCTCGTGCAGGAGCACGGGGCCGCCGTCGTCGCGCTGACCATCGACGAGGAGGGCCAGGCGCGCACCAAGGACGGCAAGGTCGCGATCGCCACCCGCCTCGTCGAGCAGCTCACGGGCGACTGGGGCATGCGGGTGGACGACATCATCGTCGACGCCCTGACCTTCCCCATCGCGACGGGCCAGGAGGAGACGCGGCGCGACGCCATCGAGACGATCGAGGCGATCCGCGAGATCACCACCCGCTTCCCCGGCGTGCACACCACGCTCGGCGTCTCCAACGTGTCGTTCGGCCTGAACCCGGCCGCACGCACGGTGCTGAACTCGGTGTTCCTGCACGAGGCGACGCAGGCGGGCCTGGACTCCGCCATCGTGCACGCGGCGAAGATCCTGCCGCGCAACGCCATCCCCGACGAGCAGTGGGAGGCGGCGGAGGACCTGGTGTGGGACCGGCGCCGCTACGACGACGAGGGCAACCTCGTCCACGACCCGCTGGCGCACCTGCTCGAGCTGTTCTCGGGGGTCGACGCCACCGCCCTGCGCGACCAGCGCGCCGCCGAGCTCGCCGCGCTGCCCGTCGGCGAACGGCTCGAGCGCCGCATCGTCGACGGCGCGCGCAAGGGCCTGGAGGAGGACGTCGACGAGGCGCTCGCCGACGGCATGAAGGCCCTCGACATCGTCAACACCCACCTGCTGGGCGGCATGAAGGTCGTGGGCGAGCTGTTCGGCTCCGGCCAGATGCAGCTGCCGTTCGTGCTCCAGTCCGCCGAGGTGATGAAGACCGCGGTGGCGCTGCTCGAGCCGCACATGGAGAAGGTCGAGGGCGGCGAGGACCGCTCCAAGGGGACGGTCGTGCTGGCCACCGTGCGCGGGGACGTGCACGACATCGGCAAGAACCTCGTCGACATCATCCTCACCAACAACGGCTACACGGTCGTGAACATCGGCATCAAGCAGCCGGTCAGCGCGATGATCGAGGCCGCCGAGGAGCACGACGCCGACGTCATCGGGATGTCCGGCCTGCTCGTGAAGTCGACGGTCGTGATGAAGGAGAACCTCGCGGAGCTGGTCTCCCGCGGGCTGGAGAAGCGCTGGCCCGTGCTGCTCGGCGGCGCGGCCCTCACCCGCACGTACGTCGAGGACGACCTCGCCTCCGCGTTCCCCGGCACCGTGCGGTACGCGAAGGACGCGTTCGAGGGGCTGCGGCTCATGGAGCCGCTCGTCGCCATCGCGCGCGGCGCCGACCCGGAGTCCGTGGGCCTGCCCGCGCTCCGCAAGCGCCGGCACGGCGTCGTCACCGTCACCGAGACGGCGCCGGAGGACCTGCCGGCGCGCTCCGACGTCGCCGCCGACAACCCCGTGCCCGAACCCCCGTTCTGGGGCACCCGCGTGGTCAAGGGCGTCCAGCTCGCCGACTACGCGGCGTTCCTCGACGAGCGTGCGACGTTCATGGGCCAGTGGGGGCTCAAGCCCGGTCGAGGCGAGGACGGTGCCTCGTACGAGGAGCTCGTCGAGACCGAGGGCCGGCCACGGCTGGCCGCGTGGCTCGAGCGCGTGCGCACCGACCAGATCATGGACCCGACCGTCGTGTACGGGTACTTCCCCGTGTGGTCCGAGGGCGATGACGTCGTGGTGGCGCACCACGACGGGCCCGACGGCGGCTCCGGCGGCGAGCCGGGCACCGAGCGGCTGCGGTTCCACTTCCCGCGCCAGCGCCGCGACCGGCACCTGTGTCTCGCCGACTTCGTGCGGCCGCGGTCGTTCGCCGAGGAGACCGGCCGGTTCGACGTGCTGCCCGTGCAGCTCGTCACCGTGGGCGACACCGTCTCGGGCCACACCGCGAAGCTCTTCGAGGCGAACGCCTACCGCGAGTACATGGAGCTGCACGGCCTGTCCGTCCAGCTCACCGAGGCGCTCGCCGAGTTCTGGCACTCCCGCGTGCGCGACGAGCTCGGCTTCTCCGGCGAGGAGCCCACCGACGTCGAGGGCCTCTTCAAGCTGCAGTACCGCGGCGCGCGGTTCTCCCTCGGCTACCCCGCGTGCCCCGACATGGAGGACCGCCGCAAGGTCGTCGAGCTGCTGCGGCCGGAGCGCGTCGGCGTGACGCTGTCCGACGAGCTGCAGCTGCACCCCGAGCAGTCCACCGACGCGTTCGTCTTCCACCACCCCGAGGCGAAGTACTTCTCGGTGTGAGTCCTGGGGCGTGCTCTGTCGGGTCGACCAGGTTCGACGTCGGGCGCGCAACCAGGGACGATACGAGCATGAGCACGCCGCAGACCGGTCAGGACGTCATGCCCACGGGGCCCCACCAGGCGATCGCCGTGGACCGCTACCGGCCCACCGACCGCGACGCCCTCTACGACGTGTGCCTGCGCACGGGCGACTCGGGCGAGGACGCCACCGGGCTGTACGCCGACGGCGACCTGCTCGGCCACGTCTACCTCGGCGCGTACCTCGAGCTGGAGCCCGACCTGGCGCGCGTCCTGCGGCGGGAGGACGGCACGCCCCTCGGGTACTGCGTGGCCACGGCGAGCACCGCGGACTTCGAGCGCCGCTGCGAGGAGAGCTGGTGGCCGGCGCTGCGGCGGCGGTACGCCGCCCCCGCGGAGGACGACGCGTCGCCGGACGCGCCGCTGCTGCGCGCGATCCACGCGCCGTCGCGCACCACGGCGCCGTGGCTCGACGAGTTCCCTGCGCACCTCCACGTGGACCTCCTGCCCGAGGCGCAGGGCGGCGGCCGCGGACGCCGCGTGCTCGAGGCGGTGCTCGACGCCGTCGCCGCGGCCGGTGCGCCGGGCATCCACCTCGGCGTCGGCGGGCGCAACGTGCGCGCGATCGGCTTCTACGAGCACCTGGGCTTCCGCACGCTGGAGCACCACCCGTGGGGGCTGACCATGGGCATGCGCCTGCCGCGCCGCTGATCCCGGACCGGCGCCGTCGATCGATCGCCGGCCACAGGCTAGGCGGCCGCGCTCCCTCGCAGGATGGACGTCATCTTCTTGCCCTTGGCGACCTCGTCGACGAGCTTGTCCATCCAGCGGATCTGCTGCATCAGCGGGTCGTCGATGTCCTCGACGCGCACACCGCAGATCACCCCGGTGATGAGTGACGCGTTCGGGTTCATCGCGGGCGCCTGGGCGAAGAACGTCTCCAGGTCCACCTCGTCGGCGACGGCCCTCTCGAGGCCGCCGTCGTCGTAGCCCGTGAGCCAGGTCAGGACGCGGTCGAGGTCGTCCGTGCTGCGGTCCTTGCGCTCCACCTTCTGCACGTAGAGCGGGTACACGCTGGCGAAGGGCATCCGCCGGATCCGGTCGGCAGGCATCGGTCGCCTCCTGTCGTGGCGGTCGGGTGTGCTCCCGTCGAGGCTATCGCGCGGCGACCGCGCCGACGCCCGGCACGGACGCCCGCTCGAGCCGTGCCACGAGCGCGACGAGACCCGCGGCGAGCGGCACGAGCACCAGGTTGCCCAGCAGCATCGGGCGCAGGAAGGGCAGCCCGGCGACGTAGCTGGCCAGCAGCCCGTCCAGGCCCGCGGGGTAGAACGTGCCCCGGCCGAGCCACCACACGCCCGCGTTGGTCCACAGGTAGAAGAACAGGGAGCTGCCGACGCCGAAGCCGAGCGCGGCGACGAGGCGTCCCGCGCCACCCCGGGTGCGGCCGGCCCACCAGGCGCCGACGCCGATCACGGCCCAAGCGGTCCACGTGAACACCAGCACCGAGGAGTTCCCGAGCAGGACGTCGCTCACCGCGACCACGACCAACGGCGCGAGCATCGCGAGCCGGTGGCGCAGCAGCCCCGCGGCGGCGAACGCCGCCGCGGTCGAGAGCTCGAGGTTCGGCGGCGCGCCGAGATCGGTCTTCACCAGCCGCCAGACGACGGCGCCCGCGACGAGCAGCACGGCCAGCGCGGGCCGCCACCACCGGTGCACGAGCTCGCGGGCGGCCAGCGGAGCCTCCAGGCGCGAGGTCACGGCGGTCACTGCTCGATCTCCTCGAGCTTCCAGGTGATGGTCTGCCCGTCCTTGGTCTCGAGCGAGCCCGCGCCGACCTGGGCCATCTCGTCGTCGACGTACAGGCCCCAGAACTCCGTCTCCGGGTCGGCCTCGCGACCGCGGATCGCGGTGACGAAGGCGTTCTCGCCCTCGCCCTGCACCTGCGCGTCCGGGTCCTTCTCCTCCAGCAGCTCGAGAGCGGTCTTGCCGTCCTCGCCCTCGTAGGAGAACTTGCCGACGTTCTCGGCCACCTGCTCGGTCGCATCCACCGATGCGGAGACCGACGGCGACGCGCCGTCCGACGAGCCGCCCTCCGAGCACCCGGCGACGACCCCCGAGGTCAGGGCCAGTGCGGGCAGGAGTACGAGCAGTCGTGGCGCCGTCCGGCGCGTTGCGGTCTTCACGGCCAGAGGGTACCCATCACCGGGGCGCACCCGCCGCTCGGGCCGCCATGCGGACGAGGTCAGGCGTCGATCCGCGACTGGTCCAGCGTGCTCGCCCCGGCGACGATGAACTCCTTGCGGGGTGCGACGTCGCTGCCCATGAGCAGCTCGAACACCCGCTCCGCGGCCTCGGCGCCCTCCACCGTGACGCGGCGCAACGTACGGTGCCGCGGGTCCATGGTGGTCTCGGCGAGCTGGTCCGCGTCCATCTCCCCCAGCCCCTTGTACCGCTGGATGTCCTCCTTGTACCGGCGGCCGGCACGGTCGAGCTTCTTCAGCGTCGCGGTGAGCTCGGCCTCCGAGTACGTGTACACGTACTCGTTCTTGCGTCGGCCGCTGCCCAGCACCTCCACCCGGTGCAGCGGCGGGACGGCGGCGAACACGCGGCCCGCCTCGAGCATCGGACGCATGTAGCGGTAGAAGAGCGTGAGCAGCAGGGTGCGGATGTGCGCGCCGTCGACGTCGGCGTCGGTCATCAGCACGATCTTGCCGTAGCGGGCCGCGTCGAGGTCGAAGGACCGTCCGGAGCCGGCCCCGAGCACCTGGATGATGGCGGCGCACTCCGCATTGCGGAGCATGTCGCTGATCGACGCCTTCTGGACGTTGAGGATCTTGCCGCGGATCGGCAGCAGCGCCTGGAAGTCGCTCGAGCGCGCCAGCTTGGCCGTGCCGAGGGCGCTGTCGCCCTCGACGATGAACAGCTCGCTGCGGTTCACGTCGTCGCTGCGGCAGTCCGCGAGCTTCGCCGGCAGCGACGACGCCTCGAGGGCGTTCTTGCGCCGCGAGATCTCCTTCTGCTTGCGCGCCGTGACGCGGGCGCGCATCTCGGCCACGACCTTCTCGAGCAGCAGCGCCGACTGCGCCTTCTCGTCCCGCTTGGACGACGTGAGGAGGGCGCCCAGCTCCTTCTCGACGACGCGGGAGACGATCGCCCGCACGGGTGCGGTGCCGAGCACCTCCTTGGTCTGCCCCTCGAACTGCGGCTCCGCGAGGCGGACCGTGACGACCGCGGTGAGGCCCGCGAGGACGTCGTCCTTCTCGATGCGCTCGGCCGCGTCCTTCGTGGAGACCTTCAGTCGCCGCGCGTTCGTCTCGATCTGCTTGCGCACCGTCTTGAGCAGACCCTGCTCGAAGCCGGACAGGTGGGAGCCGCCCTTGGGCGTCGCGATGATGTTGACGAAGGTGCGCACCTCCGTGTCGTACCCGCCGCCCCAGCGCAGCGCCACGTCCACCTCGCAGTCGCGCTGCACCTCCTGCGGGGACATGTGGCCGCGGGAGTCCAGCACCGGCACGGTCTCCGTGAAGTGGCCGCTGCCCTTGAGCTGCCACGTCGACGTGACCGGTGCGTCGGGCGCGAGGAACTCGACGAAGTCGACCGCGCCGCCGTCGTGCTGGAAGACCTCCTCGTGCGGGCCCGACTCCCCCGGCGTGCCCGGCAACCCGCGCTCGTCGCGCACCGTGAGCTTCAGGCCCGGCACCAGGAACGTCGTCTGGCGCGCGCGCGTGACCAGCTCGTCGTAGCTGAACACCGCCGTCTTGGGGAACACCTGCCGGTCGGCCCAGTAGCGCACGCGCGTGCCGGTGACGCCGCGCTTCGCCTTGCCGACGATCGCGAGCTCCGACCCGGACACGAAGGGCTCGAACGGCGACTCCGGCGACGGGCCGGAGGCCGGGTCCCCGAAGACTCCCGGCTCCCCCCGGTGGAACGTCATCCCGTACGTCTTGCCGCTGCGGTCGACCTCGACGTCGAGCCGCGCCGAGAGCGCGTTCACGACCGAGGCGCCCACGCCGTGCAGGCCGCCCGACGCCGTGTACGAGCCGCCACCGAACTTGCCGCCCGCGTGCAGCTTGGTGAAGACCACCTCGACGCCCGTCAGGCCCGTCTTGGGCTCGACGTCCACCGGGATGCCGCGGCCGTCGTCCTCCACCGTCACCGACGAGTCGGCGTGCAGCACGACGCGGATCGCGGTCGCGAAGCCGCCGAGGGCCTCGTCGACCGAGTTGTCGATGATCTCCCACAGGCAGTGCATGAGGCCGCGCGAGTCGGTGGACCCGATGTACATGCCGGGGCGCTTGCGCACCGCCTCGAGGCCCTCGAGGACCGACAGGTGGCGCGCGGTGTACCCGGACTCGGAGGTGGCTGTCACGGGAACGAGGGTAGACGATTCGAACGCCTGTACCGTCGACCCACGCCGCCGGGTGTGCTCCACGCCGCTATGCCCGGAGCGAACCCGGCCCGGGTCGGGGATGCTCCGGGCCACCTGTCTGGTTGGATGGTCATGTGAGCACCACGACGACCGAACCGACCCAGCCGCTGACCGCCGCCGACCGCTGCGACCGCTGCGGCGCCCAGGCGTACGTGCGAGTGGTCCTGCCTGTCGGAGAGCTCCTCTTCTGCGGGCACCACGCACGCGCGCACGCGGACGCCTACCAGGGTGTCGCCGTCCACGTCCAGGACGAGACGGACCGGCTCCACGAGGAGCACGGGGCGCGCTGACCCCGGCGCAGCACACCGACCCCACGAGAGCCCCGCACCGTCCGGTGCGGGGCTCTCGTGCGTCGTGCGCGGGATGACGGTCGTGGCCGGCGAGGATCAGCTGCTGCGGCCCGAGAACGAGCCGACCCACGACCCCGGGACGCCGAGGGTGGTGCGCCACCCGTCCGCCGTCTTGGTCCGCGACACCTTCGTCCCCAGGGCCGAGGTGGCCGTCAGCGTCTTGACCTGGCCGCTCGACCACCGCGACGTCACCGCGATCGAGCGCACCGACGCGAGGCCGAAGACCGACCGGGCCTTCGCCTGCGTGATCGAGTCGCTCCACGTCAGGTACGGGTTGCCGGGCGCCTTGGCCGAGGAGGTGTCGGCCACGTGCACGAGGTAGGGCAGTGCCGCAGTCCCGAACACCTCCGTGTTGGTCGCCGTGCCGCGGCGACCTCCCGCGCTGCCGGTCGACGCGAAGTACGGCGTCTCCGCGAATCCGCCCTCGGCGTCGCGCAGCACGGTCACCGTGCCTTCCTGCACCGTGGCGTCCACCGCCGCGACCCAGGCGCTCCCCCAGCTCCCGCCCTGCTTCTTCCAGCCGGTGTAGTGCTGCGAGCGGGTGTCGTCGTAGACGTGGCAGCCGCACGTGGACTTCAGGCCCTTCACCTTCTCGACGATCGCGTAGTTGCGCGCCGCGACGGCCTGCGCCTCCAGGGCGGCAGCACCGCGGTTGCTGCTCGCGCCCCAGCCCGAGGGCATCTCGTCGAGCCCGTAGAGGTACTCGGTGTTGATGACCACCTGGTTGACGACGTTCGGCCGGTTCGACCGCTTCGTCACCACCAGGCGTCCGTTGCGGTAGGTCCCCTGGGCGCCGGCCACGGTCGCGACCGCCTTCGTCCCGGTGGGCTGGTAGTCCCGCGTGCCGGACCACTCGTAGGTCAGGCTGGAGCGCGCGGACACGCTCTTCGTCGTCGTACCGCCCTTCGTCACCTTGGCCGTGACCCCCGCGGACGCGACGCCGACGGTCACCTTCTCCGAGGCTCCGCCGCTCGCCACGACCGCGCCCGTCGGGTCCTTGAGCCGCCAGGCGCCGGAGCCGACCGCCAGCACCGTCGTGGTCCGGCTGTCCGACGGCGGTCCGAGCACCTGCACGTCCAGGGTGGTCCGGGGGTCGTTCGCCGTCGAGACGGTGGTGCCCGGGTAGTAGTAGCCCAGGATCTGGGCCGCGGTACGGCCCGAGCGCGACTGCTCGTAGGCGCCCCACTGGGCCATCCCGACGCCGTGCCCCGAGCCCGAGCCGGAGATCGCGAACCGCACCGGCACCACGAGCACCGTGACACCGCCGCTCGTGGCGTGGCTGGTCCGGAAGCGGTACGTCGTCGAGGCGGTGGGCTTCACCGTGGTCGACACGCGGCCCGTCGACCCGGTCCGCACGGTGCGGACCTTCACCCACGACGTCCCCGTCTTGCGCTGCAGCGTGACCGTCGCGCCCTGCACGGGCTTGCCGGACTTGAGGTAGCGGACCGTGAGGGACTTTCCGGTCGCCGCCGTCGTCGTCCCCCCGCCGGAGCCCGTCAGCGACCAGGTCGCCGCCTGCGCCGGGGGCGCCACGAGCACCGAGGCGAGCGACAGCGCCAGGGCGACGACGAGCGCGAGCAGGGCGACGACCCGGGGCCGCCCGGGGAGGGTCGTGGTCTGGAGCACGCGGACACCTTGCCACATCGACCCAGGCCAGGGGAACGACCCCCACAGTTCACCCGGGGGCCCGGGGCACCGACCGTCATCGCCGGCGCGCGGCCGTCTCTCTCTTCTCGGCACCGTCCACCGAAGGAGAGTCCCCGATGTCCAGCTCCGCTCCCGCCGCCCCCGACCGCGACCTCGACGGGGCCGCCGCCCTCGCGGCCCAGCTCGACCGCGCGCTCGACGGCACCACGGCCCTGCCCGCCGACCCGGCCTACGACGCCGCGCTCCCCGGCTTCAACCTCGCGCTCGCCCACCGGCCCGCGCTCGTCGTGCGGGCGGCCTCGCCCGAGGACGTCGTCGCGACGGTCCGCGCCGCCGCGGGCCACGGCTTCGGCGTCGGAGTCCGCTCCACGGGCCACAGCGCCGCCGCGACCGGCGCCGGCGACGTCCTGCTCGACGTGTCCGCCCTCGACACCCTCGTCGTCGACCCCGTCGCCCGCACCGCGACCGTCGGGCCCGGCGTCCCCTGGCAGGCGGTGCTCACCGCCGGCGCAGACCACGGGCTGGGCGGGCTCTGCGGCTCGTCGCCCCACGTCGGGGTGGTCGGCTACACGCTCGGCGGCGGGCTCGGCCCCCTGGCTCGCACCTTCGGCTTCGCCGCCGACCACGTCCGCGCGATCGACGTGGTCACCCCGGCCGGCGACCTCGTCACGGCGACGCCGACGCAGCACGAAGAGCTCTTCTGGGCGCTGCGCGGTGGCGGCGGGTCGTTCGGCGTCGTCGTGGCGATGACGTTCGACCTCTTCCCGCTCGACACGGTCCGGGCCGGCACGCTGTGGTTCGACGTCGACGACGCGCCTGCGGTGCTCCACCGCTGGCGGGCCGAGACCGCCTCCCTTCCCGAGGAGGTCTCGACGTCGGTGGCCCGGCTCAACCTGCCTCCGCTGCCGGAGGTCCCCGAGCCGCTGCGGGGCCGCGCCGTGCTCGTCGTCCGGTACGTGCGCCACGGCGAGCTCGCCGCGCCCGACCCGCTCGTCGACACGCTGCGGCAGGTCGCGACGCCCATCCTCGACACGGTCGGCGACCTGCCGTACGCGCGGATCGGCGAGGTGCATGCCGACCCGGACGCCCCGATGCCCCTCGTGGACCGCGGCGGCCTCCTGCACACGCTGGACGAGGACGCGGTCGACGCCTTCCTCGGCGCCGTGCCTCCGGACTCCCCCGTGCTCGCCGCGGAGATCCGGCTGCTGGGCGGCGCCGTCGCCCGGCCGGCGGGCGTGCCGAACGCCGTCGCCGGCCGCGAGGCGTCCTACACGGTGTTCCTGGGAGCGCTCGCCGCCCCCGTGGGCCCCCCGGACGTGGCCGACGAGCTCCAGCGGGTGTGCGAGACGATGGCGCCGTGGAGCACGGGCGGCGCCCTGGTGAACTTTGCGGGGCCGCGCGACGACGTCGGCGCGTCGCTCGTGCACCGCGCCTACGGCCCGGCCTACGAGCGCCTGGTGGCGCTGCGCCGGCGGCTCGACCCGCACGGCGTGCTCGCCCCGTCGGCCCGGTGGGACGTCGTGGACGGCACCCCGGCGGCCTGACGTCGGCCGTCACCGTCGTCCCGGACGTGCGAGAGCCCCGGTACCGATCCGGTACCGGGGCTCTCGCGTGCTGCGGGCGCGGCCGCATGGGCCGAGCCGTGCAGGCTCAGTCGAGGTAGTCGCGCAGGACCTGCGAGCGCGACGGGTGCCGCAGCTTCGACATGGTCTTGGACTCGATCTGGCGGATCCGCTCACGCGTGACGCCGTAGACCTTGCCGATCTCGTCGAGCGTCTTGGGCTGGCCGTCCTGCAGGCCGAAGCGCATGGAGACGACGCCCGCCTCGCGCTCCGAGAGGGTGTCGAGCACCTGGTGCAGCTGCTCCTGAAGCAGCGTGAAGCTCACGGCGTCGGCCGGGACGACAGCCTCGGAGTCCTCGATGAGGTCGCCGAACTCGCTGTCGCCGTCCTCGCCGAGCGGGGTGTGCAGCGAGATGGGCTCGCGGCCGTACTTCTGGACCTCGACCACCTTCTCGGGGGTCATGTCCAGCTCCTTGGCGAGCTCCTCCGGGGTGGGCTCGCGGCCCAGGTCCTGGAGCATCTGGCGCTGCACGCGGGCCAGCTTGTTGATGACCTCGACCATGTGCACCGGGATTCGGATGGTGCGGGCCTGGTCCGCCATCGCGCGGGTGATCGCCTGCCGGATCCACCAGGTCGCGTACGTCGAGAACTTGTAGCCCTTGGTGTAGTCGAACTTCTCGACCGCGCGGATCAGACCGAGGTTGCCCTCCTGGATCAGGTCCAGGAACAGCATGCCGCGGCCGGTGTAGCGCTTGGCGAGGGAGACGACGAGACGCAGGTTCGCCTCGAGCAGGTGGTTCTTGGCGCGCTTGCCGTCGTGCGCGATCCACCGCAGGTCGCGGTACATCCGACGCTCGTCGGCGCTCGCCTTCGTCTTGTCGTAGGCGGCGAAGTCCTTGGACAGGCGCTCCTCCGCGAACAGGCCGGCCTCGATGCGCTTGGCGAGCTCGACCTCCTGTTCAGCGTTCAGCAACGCGACCTTGCCGATCTGCTTGAGGTAGTCCTTGACGGGGTCGGCGGTCGCGCCGGCCGTGACGACCTGCTGCGCGGGCTGGTCGTCGTCGTCGGTGTCCGAGACGACGAAGCCGGTCTCCTCGTCCTCGCCCTTGCCCTTGCCTGCGGCGGCGGTGGCCTTGCCGCCCTTGGCGGCGGCCTCGTTCTCCTGCTCGTCCTCGGCGTCGTTCACGTCGTCGAGCTCGACGTCCTCGACGTCGTCGGGACCGGGCTCGTCCTTCGACGCCGCCTTGCGGCCACGCGTCGGCTTCGCGCCCTTGGCCGCGGCGGTCTTGGTGCCTGCGGACCTCGTGGACGCGCCCTTCGCCGCCGGCTTCTTGGCGGTCGTCGCCTCGGCCGGCTCGTCGTCCGTCGACGCGGCGGACTTCACGGCGGAGGTCGTCACGGTCGAGGTCTTCACCGGGCTCGCGGACCGCGCCGCGGGCGCCTTCGCACGCGTCGTCGTGCTCCGGCCGGCGCTGGCAGCGGCGACCTTGGTGGCCGTGGGCACACCGATCTCCACCCCGGCGGTCGCGAAGGCGCGCAGGACCGCCTTCAGACGCTTCGGGTCCGCCACCGCGGCGTTCTCGCAGGCAGCGCGGAAGCTCTCGGCGTCGACCCGGCCGTCGGCGGTGCCTCGAGCGAGCAGGCCCTGCAGGGCAGGGTGCTCGAACTCGCGGGGAAGTGCAGGGTTCTGCGCAGTGGACGCCACAAACCGACCTTTCGGCATTCGAGGGGACGGTGCACCGCCGTCAAGGCCTCCGACTCGGACTGTCGTGGCTCAGGCGGACACCTCTATTGTACCGGCGACATCAGCGACGGAAGGGCACCACGGGCTCCTGCGCCCAGTCCCGTACCCACGTCGTCCGTTCCCCGGTCCTGGCTCAACGTACGGGGCGGCGCGAAGATTCCCGGTCGCACAGGCGGAACGGCGGGCGAAACTCCGGGCGGCACGGCGCCCCCGGAGCTCACCCGTGCTCGCGCCGGACCGCCCGAGGACGGTCGCGAGCGTCACACCGCACGGCTCCAGGGCCGCGCGGGTCGCCGCGCGTGTCGTCACGGCTTCACCGCCAGGACCGGGCAGGGCGCCTCGAGCAGGATGCGCTGCGCGCCGGACCCGAGGATCAGCTTGCCCACCGGGCTGCGCCTGCGCAGGCCCACGACGATGAGCTCGGCGCCCGCCTCCTGCGCCGTGCGCACCAGATCCTCGGCGAGGTCACCTGTTCCGCCCACCACCGAGTAGACGAGCCCTGAGGTGGCCAGGTCGTCCTCGACCGCCTGTCTCTCGGGCCCGCCGTCGTCCCGGGCGACGACGACCGTGAGCGGGACGGACCGCTCCCGCGCTTCGCGCTTCGCTGCGGCCAGCGCCGCCTGTCCCTCGGCCGTGCTCAGGAGTCCGACGACGATCGCCATGGGGGCACGCTACCCGACGGTCGGCCAGGTCACACCGACCGCACCGGACGCACCTTCCACAGCGGGCCCCCGCGCCGCGCTCACCCACCCGGGCGGGACCGCGGCCTCCAGCACGCCGGCCACGAGCGCGGCCAGCCGGTAGGTCGGGTCCTGGCGCGCGGACTCCCGCACGCGGCGGGCCGCGAGCCACCCGTCGCCCCGCCACCACGCCAGGAAGCCCAGCAGCGCGAGGGGCGGCGCGTGCCACCGCCGCGGCGCGCCTCCCACCAGCTGCTCCAGCACGAGCCGGGCCGCGTCGGCGGTCGCCCCGTCCGGCGGTACCCCGACCCTCGGGTCCACCACCCGGGCGATCGCTCGGGCCGTGGCGGCCTCCACGTCGCGCGTGACGGCGGCGTCCCCGCCCGCCCCGGCGGTCCGGTCCGCCGCCTCGCGCGCCCCCGGGACCAACGACAGCAGCACGGCGTCGCGGACCCTGACGTCCGCGAGCGCCACCGCCAGGCGGCCGAGTCGTGCTGCGGGGAGCTCGACGTCGCCGTCCGGGCACGTGCGCAGCTCCGCCGCCGCCTGGCGCACCAGGTCGCACCAGACGCCGTAGGCCTCGGCACGCCAGTGCCCCAGCTCGTCACGGGCCGTCCCACGAGGCGCCGCACGGGTCGTGTCACCTGCCGCCTCGCGCGCCCGCGCCGCGCGTCCGGCGGCCTTGGCGACTCGGTCCCGCACGCTCGCCGGCAGCGCGCGCACCCGGTGCGCCTCCTGCTCCGTGTCGGCGACCGCCCGCCCGGCGACCACGAACGCCGCCCCCACCTCTCCGTGCTCGAGCTCGCCCACCGGCCGCCCTCGCGCCGGGCAGCACGCAGGATCGACGCAGTCGAGGCCGCGGTAGCCGTCCGGGCCGACCAGCCAGGCCTCGACGTCGACCGCCGGGCCCAGCGACTCCGCCAGCGCCGCCACCCCGGCTGCCTCGCGCGCCCGGGCCTGGTCCGGCGGGGACGCCGTGTAGAGCACGACGAGCGCCAGGCGGGCCCCGACCCCGGCAACCGCCCGGGCGACGACGTCCGTGCGGCCCCACCCCTCGGCGACGTCGCCTCCGGAGGCCTCGCCGCGGTCTGCCGGTCCGGTCCGCACGACGAGGCCGACCCGGCCCTCCCCGGTGACGGCGACGACGACCACGCACTCCCGCGGCCGGAACCCCAGCAGGTACGGCACGGCCGCGAGCAGGTCACGGGAGGAGCGGAGCACGACGGGCGTGTCGAAGGCGAGGCCGGGCTCCCCGGCGCGATCGGTGGCATATGCGGCGTCCATGGGTCCGATCCCAGGGCACCGCTCGAGCCCCTGCGCCGCTGGCGTGCCCTGCTGTGGACGGCGCCCGACTGGGGGCAGGCTCCGTGGCCTGCGTCGCCGCGCGACGTCCGCGGCGTCCCGCCCGTCCGGACGTGCGAGCGGGGCACAGCGGGCCGCTACGGTAGGCGCCGTGCCCTCGCTCCCCCGCCTTCCGCGCCGCGCGGCCCGGTCGCGTCCCGCACCCGCGGCGGGGGCCCGCGGCGTCGGCGCCGCGGCGCTCACCGCGCTCCTCGCGCTGTCCGGCTGCGGGCTGCTCGGCGACGCCGGGGCACCGGACGACGACGTCGCCGCGACCGGCGAGGACGGGTCCGGGGTCGGGGTGCGCGGCGCGACCGAGGCACCCGCTCCGGAGGCGGGGCCGGGCGACGCGTCAGCCCTGCCCACGTTCGACCCGGACACGACGGTCGGCGGGTACGCCGACGGGTTCCCCGAGAAGCTGCTCGGGGCCCCGGAGGACGCGACGGTGCTCGCCAGCTCGGCCACCTCGGGCGAGGGCGGCCTCACCGACGTCACCCTCAACCTCGCCACGCAGCGCGGCACGCAGGAGGTCATCGACCAGCTCGCCAAGCGGCTGCGCAAGGCGGGCTTCGAGGAGTCCGGCACGTCGAGCCTGTCCGGCCTCACCGCCCAGACCACCTTCGGCCGCGAGAGCACGCCGAAGGGGAAGAAGGACGCGGGACCGGTCGTGGAGTCCGTCACCCTCGGCGTGCTCGACGAGGGCGAGCGCCGCCTCGTGACGGTCAGCGGCTCCGTCGTCGTCGGCTGACGGGCCTCGCCCCGTCGGGACCTCCCGACCGGGCGCATAGGCTGTCGGCATGCCCACTGCCGCGTCGCTGGTCGACCTCGAGAACCTCCGCACCGACGTCGACGCCAGGGTCGAGGAGCACCTCGACGCCCTCGCCCGCGAGGTCGCCTCGATCGGCACCGCGGCGACCGCGCTGACCGACCAGGCCGCCGTGCTGCTGCGCGGGGGCAAGCGGCTGCGGGCGGCGTTCTGCTACTGGTCCTACCGGGCCCACGGCGGCGCCGCGGTCGGCCCCGAGCGGGACGCGGTGGTGCGGGCCGGTGCGGCACTCGAGCTGTTCCAGGCCGCCGCCCTGCTGCACGACGACGTCATGGACGCGTCGGACACGCGCCGCGGCGAGCCCACCGCGCACCGCGCGTTCGAGGCGCGGCACGCCGCCGCGGGCTGGGCGGGCTCGGCCGAGCGGTTCGGCACGTCCGCCGCGATCCTGCTCGGCGACCTGTGCCTCGTGGCGTGCCAGCGCGAGATCGCGGCCGCCGTCGCCGACCTGCCGGCGGAGCGCGCGGCCGCGGCCCGCGCGCTGTTCGACGCCATGCAGACCGAGGTGGTCGTGGGTCAGTACCTCGACGTCCTCGTGCAGGCCGAGCCCTGGGGCCTGGACCCCGCGGCCGACGAGGAGCGCGCCCGCGACGTGCTGCGCGCCAAGTCGGCGCGCTACTCGGTCGAGCGCCCGCTCGTGCTCGGAGCGGTCCTCGCGGGGGCGTCGCCCGCGCGGGTGACGGCCGTCTCGGACGCCGGGCTGCCGCTCGGGGAGGCGTTCCAGCTCCGCGACGACGTGCTGGGCGTGTTCGGCGACCCGTCCGTGACGGGCAAGCCCGCCGGCGACGACCTGCGCGAGGGCAAGCGCACGGTGCTGGTGGCGCGCACGCTGGCCGCCGCGGGCGCGGGCGACCGCGACCTCGTCGTCGCACGGCTCGGCGACCCGGCCCTGGACGCCGCCACCGTCGAGCGGCTGCGCGGGATCATCGCCGGCTCGGGGGCGCTCGACGGCGTCGAGACCCTCATCGACGGTCTCGCGGACGGCGCGCTGGACGCGCTGTCGGCGGCCCCGCTCGCCGAGCCCGGGCGCGAGGTCCTCCTGGACCTCGCGCGGGCCGCCGTCGACCGGGCGGCCTGACCCTCCGGCCGCCCTCAGACCGAGGGACCGGGCGTCAGAGCAGCGCCTGCGCCACCCGACGCACCTCGGCCCGACGACCGGCGCGCAGCTCCCCGATCGGGGTGCGGCCGATCGACGGCTCGGTCTCGAACAGCCAGCGCAGGATGGCGGCGTCGTCCAGCCCGACGTCCGAGAGCACCAGCACGGTGCCACGCAGCGTGTGGAGCACGTGCGGGGCCCCGTCGTCGGTCACGAGGAACGCGGCGGGCACCTGGAACGTGTTCCGCTCGCCCCGCTTGATCCCCACCAGCGAGCGCTCCGAGACCAGGCCGCGCACCTTGCTCACCTCGGTCCCGAGGGCCTCGGCCACGTCGGGCAGGGTGAGCCACTCGTCCACGAGGGACTCGAGGGCGGTGCGGTCGTCGGTGCGGTCGTCGGTGCTGCCGGAGGCGGGGGCGCCGGGCTCCGGCGTGGTGGTGTCGCTCACCGGACCAGCCTACGGGCCTGCCGAACCGGGCGCCCCTACACTCGTCGCGTGGCCATCACGACGACCGACCCGATGCTCGGCCGCCTGGTCGACGGGCGGTACGAGATCGTCGCGCGCGTCGCCCGAGGGGGCATGGCCACGGTGTACCGGGCCACCGACCGCCGGCTCGACCGCGAGGTCGCCGTCAAGGTGATGCACCCGCACCTCGCGGACGGCGTGGACGGCGCCGCCTTCGTGTCCCGCTTCCGCCGTGAGGCGCGCGCCGCCGCCCGCCTCACCCACCCCGGCGTCGTCGCGGTCTACGACCAGGGCGTCGACGGCGACACCAGCTATCTCGCCATGGAGTACGTGCCGGGCACCAACCTGCGGCGCGAGCTGCACGCGTCGGGCGCCCTCACCCTGGGCCGCGCCCTCGACGTCGTCGCGCAGGTGCTCGCGGCCCTCGCCGCCGCGCACCGCAAGGGGTTGGTCCACCGGGACGTCAAGCCGGAGAACGTGCTCGTCGTCGGTGACGACGCCGCCCCCGACGGCCCCCAGGACGACTCCGCCGGCGGCACCGTGCCGGGCGCACGGGTCAAGGTCGCCGACTTCGGCCTCGCGCGCGCGGTCACCGAGGTGACCACGACCACCACCGGAACCGTCCTGGGCACGGTCGCGTACCTGGCGCCCGAGGTGATCACCAGCGGCACCTGCGACGCCCGCACCGACGTCTACGCGGTCGGGGTGCTCGCCTACGAGCTGGTCACGGGCACGCTGCCCTATGCGGGCGAGACGCCGATCCAGGTCGCCTTCCACCACGTGCACGAGGACCTCCCGGCCCCGTCCGCGCTCGTGGACTGGCTCCCCGCCGAGGTCGACGCGCTCGTCGCGTCCTTCGCGGCGCGGGACCCTCAGCGCCGCCCGCCGGACGCAGGTGCCGCCCTCGCGGCCGTCGAGGCGCTGCGCTCGTCGCTCGACGACGCCCTGCTCGCGCGACGGGCGGAGCGGCCCGGGGCCGGCACCGGTCCCTCCGACGCCGCGGGTCCGGGCGGCTCGCCCGGGACCGGCGACGCACCGCCCGACGACGGCGAGGACGACGGCAGCGCGGGGACGGACGCGGTCGACGAGATCCCGACGGCGTTCTTCCAGGAGGTGTCGGCGAGCGCGCCGGCACAGCCCACCGACCTGCTGGTCGAGCAGCCCACCGAGGCCTACCGGCGTCCCTCCCGCCGTCGTCGCGCGGTCGCGTGGACCCTCACGCTGGTGCTGGTGCTCGCCGGCGGCGGGCTGGGCACGTGGTGGTGGTTCGCGGACGGTCCCGGCGCGTGGACCTCGGTGCCGACCGGGGTCGCCGGGGTGGCTGCCGACGACGCCCGCGCCGTGCTCGAGGACGCCGGGCTGGGCACCACGACGAGCCGCGCCTTCGACGACGACGTCCCGCAGGGGTCGGTCGTGACGACCGTGCCCGCACCCGGCGACCGGGTGCGCACGGACGGCTCCGTGGAGCTGGTCGTGTCCCGCGGCGTGCAGATGCTCACGGTGCCGGACGACCTGGTCGGTGCCGACCACGAGGACGCCACCGGCGCCCTGGAGGACGCCGGCTTCACCGTCGGCGACCCCGCCCGGTCGTACGACGACGAGGCAGGCCGCGGCGAGGTGCTGGACGTGTCGGTCGACGAGGGCTCGCGCCAGCGGCACGACACCGTCGTGACGCTCACCGTCTCCGACGGCCCCGCCCCGGTGCAGGTGCCGCAGGAGGTGGGCAAGGAGAAGGACACGGCCGTCGCCGACCTCGAGGGCCTGGGGCTCGTCGTCGAGCTGGCCGACCCGAAGTACTCCGAGGACGTCCCGAAGGGGCACGTGCTCGCCCAGGACCCGAAGGAGGGGGCCACCGCGCACCGCACGGACACGGTGACGCTGACGATCTCCCAGGGCCCGCCCCTGGTCGAGGTGCCGAACGTCGTGGGCAAGCACACCGGGCCGGCGCGCGAGGCGCTAGAGAAGGCGGGCTTCAAGGTCGACGAGAACGCCTACCTGGGCGGCATCCTCGACACCGTCCGGTTCCAGGACACCACGGGCAAGGCCCCGAAGGGCAGCACGGTCACCCTGACGGTCTGGTGAGCCGCACCGTCGGGCGCGTCACCAGCTCGTGAGCATCTCCGCCACGCGGAACGCCATCTCGAGCGACTGCTGGTGGTTGAGGCGCGGGTCGACGAGCGTCTCGTAGCGCAGCGCCAGCCCGGCGTCGTCGATCTCCTCGCTGCCGCCGAGCACCTCGGTGACGTCGTCACCGGTGAGCTCCATGTGCAGGCCGCCCGGCACCGTGCCCAGGGCGCGGTGCACCTCGAAGAAGCCGGTGACCTCGTCGAGCACGTCCGAGAACCGGCGCGTCTTGTAGCCGCTGTCGGAGGTGATGGTGTTGCCGTGCATCGGGTCGGTCACCCAGGTGACGGCCACGCCCGCGGCGGTGACCTTCTCGACCACCTCGGGCAGCACGTCGCGCACCTTGCCGGCGCCCATCCGGGTGACGAACGTGAGCCGGCCCGGGGTGTTGCCCGGGTTGAGCCGCGCGGCCAGCGCGAGGGCGTCGTCGGCCGACGTCGTCGGGCCGAGCTTGACCCCGATCGGGTTGGCCACACGCGACAGGAACTCCACGTGCGCGCCGTCGAGCTGGCGGGTGCGCTCGCCGATCCACAGGAAGTGGGCCGACGTCGCGTACGCCTCGCCGGACCGGGAGTCGACCCGGGTGAGCGCCCGCTCGTAGTCGAGGATGAGCGCCTCGTGGCTGAGGTAGAACTCCACGGAGCGCAGGGCGTCGAAGTCCGCGCCGCAGGCCTCCATGAAGCGGATCGCCCGGTCGATCTCCGCCGCCGTGCGCTCGTACCGCGCGTAGGCGGGGTTGCGCATGAACCCGCGGTTCCACTCGTGCACGCGCCGCAGGTCGGCGTGGCCGCCCTGGGTGAAGGCCCGCACCACGTTCGCCGTCGCGGACGAGATCCGGTACGCCTGCTCGAGCCGCCGCGGGTCGGGCGTGCGCGACGCGGTCGTGAACTCGTGCCCGTTGACCATGTCGCCGCGGTAGGCGGGCAGCGTCACGCCGTCGCGGGTCTCGAGGTCCGACGAGCGCGGCTTGGCGTACTGCCCGGCCAGCCGCCCCATCTTCACCACGGGCGTGCTGGCGCCGTGGGTGAGCACCACGGCCATCTGCAGGATGGTGCGCATCTTGTTGCGGATGCGGGTCGCGTTCGCGTCGGCGAACGTCTCCGCGCAGTCCCCGCCCTGCAGCAGGAACGCCTCGCCGCGGCCCGCGGCGGCGAGGCGTTCCGTGAGCAGCCGGGCCTCGGCCGGCACCACGAGGGGCGCGGCCTGCGAGAGCCGGCCCGCCACCGCCGCGAGCGCCTCGGCGTCCGGCCACACGGGCTGCTGGCGCGCCTCGAGGGTCCGGAACCGGTCCAGGCCCTCGGGGTCGCTCCCGGGCGGGGTGTCGACGGCGGTGGTCATGCGGGCTTCTTCCTCTGGCTGCGGGTCGGGCGCGACCGGGTCGTCAGTGCGCGGCGGGCTTCGCGGGCACCAGAGGCTGGCCGATGCCCTCGAGGATCTCGCCGAACCACGGCTGGCTGACGTCGAACGCCTTGCCGCCGGCGATGCGGGGGAAGGCGATCGCCTTGAGGCGGTCGCCGTCCTCCTCGTCGTGGCCGATGACGCCGGGCTCGCCGCGCAGCGCGCACTCGACGGCCAGGTCGGTCATCGACTTGATGAGACGCAGGTCCTCGGCGTTCGCCGCCGCGGCGCGGGAGTAGTAGCCCGACTTCTGCACCATGACCTTCTCGGCGCCCAGCTTCTCCGCGAACTGCTTGGCGAACCACTGGCCCGGGTTGATGGTGTCGAGCTTGACGTGCCCGAACGGGTCGCGCGGCACCTCCTCGCCGGCGGCCTCGAGCTGCTGGACGATCTCGTTCATCCCCGCGCCCTCGGACAGGAAGATGTTGACGTTGCCGATCTCGTCCATGACGGCGCGCAGGCGGGCGGCCTCGGCGTCGATGTCGATCTCCAGCTCGGGCAGGAACACCGCGTGCACGTCCCAGCGCTCGCGCGTCAGGCCGAGGGCGGGCGCCCACTCCTGGGCGTCGAGCCACGTGCGGTACTCCTTCGCGGCGGCCGCCGTGAGCCAGCCGCAGTGGCGGCCCATGACCTCGTGCACGATCAGCATGCGCGGGCCGGAGCGGTGCTCGCCGATGACGTTCGCGGCGAAGCCCGCGGCCTCCTCGGCCGCCGTCCAGGCGCCCAGCGACTGCTTGATCGGCACCACGTCGTTGTCGATCGTCTTGGGCAGGCCCACGACGGTGAGCTCGTACCCGTTGTCGTGCAGGTACGCGGCCAGGTCCGCGGCCGTGGTGTTCGTGTCGTCGCCGCCGATGGTGTGCAGCACGTCGACGCCGTCGGCCTTGAGCTGCTCGGCCGCGACCTCCAGCGGGTTCTGTCCCTCCTGCACGAGGCCGCGCTTGACGCAGTCCGCGGCGTTGGTGAGCTTCACGCGGGAGTTGCCGATCGGCGAGCCGCCGAAGCGGTGCAGGATGCCGGCCTGCTTGCGGCCCTCCTCGTCCACGACGATCTTCGTGCCCGTGAGGAGCCCGTGGTAGCCGTACTGGTAGGCGATGATCTCGATCGACGGGTCGAGCTCCGTGTAGCGCTCGATGAGGCCGCCGACGGCGGAGGACAGGCAGGGCGCGAAGCCGCCGGCGGTCAGGAGAGCCACGCGACGAACCGACATGACAGGGGCTACCTCTCGGTGGGGGACGGGAACCCTCCCATCCTAGGAGCACCTCCCCGCGCCGGGCCCCGCACGTCCGGCGGGCGAACGCACCGTGCGCTCCGGAGCCCGGCCGTGCGATGATGTCGGGCGAGCCTCCCCCGCCGTCCGGCGCCGGGAGGCTCTTGCGTATGACGACACCTGCGCCCCTCCCCGACCCGTCCGCCCACCCCGCGGGCCCGCCGGTCCGCGTCCGGCGTGCCACGCCGGCGGACCGCCCTGTCCTCGAGCGGCTGTGGCCGCTCTTCCGTCACGACATGTCCGCCGTCTCGGGTGAGCTCCCCGGGCCCGACGGGACCTTTCGCGACGAACGGCTCCGCGCCGCCCTGGACGAGATCGACGGGATCGACGGGATCGAACACGACGCGCAGGGGGACGAGGACGGGAGGGGACGACGTCCCGCGGTCTGGCGCGGGTACCTGGCGACGGTCGACGGCGACGCGACCGGGGCGGGTGGACGGACGGGCGAGCGACCCGTGGCGTTCGCCCTGGTCCGGGGCCTCGACGCGCCGACCCGGGTGCTGTCGGCGTTCTTCGTGGTGCGAGCGGCCCGGCAGCAGGGCGTCGGGCGCGACGTCGCCGCCGCCGTGCTGCGGGACGTGCCCGGGCCGTGGGAGATCGCGTTCCAGGACGCCAACGCCGCCGCGGCGGCGTTCTGGCCACGCGTCGCGACCGACGTCGCGGGCGACGCGTGGTCTGTCACCCACCGCGCGGTCCCCGGCCGGCCCGACGTGCCGCCGGACGCGTGGCTGAGCCTTTCGGTGGGCCGAGCGGTGGGCTGAGCGGTGGGCTGAGGCGGCTCAGGACCCGGCGCCGGGCTCCTCCGGCGGCTGGTGCTGGGCCGCCGCGAGGCGCGCCTTCATCGTGGCCGCGTACACGTCGACGTACTCCTGCTCGGACAGCCGCAGGATGGCGTACATGATCTCGTCGGTCACCGACCGCAGCACGAAACGGTCGCCCTCCATCCCCCGGTAGCGGCTGAAGTCGAGGGGCTCGCCGAAGACCATGCCGATCGGCATCGGCTTGGGGATCGACCGGCCGATCGGCTGCGCGACGTCGGTGCCCACCATCGCCACCGGGATCACGGGGGCGCCGGACTCCAGGGCGAGGCGGGCGACGCCGGTCTTGCCGCGGTACAGCCGCCCGTCGGGGCTGCGGGTGCCCTCGGGGTAGATGCCGAACAGGTCGCCGTCGTCGAGCACGCGCAGCCCGGTGTTCAGCGCGGCCTCGCTGGCCTTGCCGCCGGACCGGTCCACCGGGATCGTCCCGACGCCGCGCATGAAGCCGGCCACCATCCGGCCCCGGACTCCGCCGCCGGTGAAGTAGTCCGACTTGCCGAGGAACTGGACCTGGCGGTCGAGCACGAGCGGCAGGACGAACGAGTCGATGACGGCGAGATGGTTGCTCGCGAGGATCGCCGGGCCGGAGGTCGGGACGTTCTCGACGCCCTTCGTCCAGGGGCGGAACGCCAGCCGGAGCCACGGCCCCACCACCACGTTCTTCATCACCCAGTAGAACAACTGTCCTCCTCGCCCAGTGCTGCACGGCGCCCCGCTCAGCGGACCGCCGGTGACGGGCCGTGGCGCCGACGGGCGGGACCGTCGACACGAAGCATCGCCCACGACAATAGAGTGAACCCATGCCCGTACCGAACCCGGACGCCGAACCGGACCTGCCGGACGACGACCTGCCCGACGACGCCGTCGAGGCCCGCTGGGCCGACATCGTCGCGCAGCTGGGGCCCCTCGACGAGCCCGCCGACGCCGACCGTCCGGACGAACCTGCGGGCGACACGACGGGCGACACGACGGGCGACACGACCGAGGACACGACCGCGGACCAGCGCCGCGAGGAGGCCGCACCGCCGCCCGGACGGGTGGTGAGCCCGGGTCCCCGCGACTGGCCCGTCACGCCGGAGATCGAGGAACTCGAAGAGACGGAGTCTCATTTCACGCCGCCGGAGCCCGACCCGGTCCTGTCCCGCGACCCCCTCCTCACCCTCGCGTGGGCGGCGGTCGTCGGGGTGCCGGTGCTCGTCGTGCTCGGCGTCGTCCTGCGCGCCGCCGTGCCGGCCCTGCGCATCCCCGGATGGTCAGGCCCGGTCGCCGGAGTCCTCTTCCTCGTCGCGCTCGGCATCCTGATCTGGCGGATGCCGCACCGCCGCGACCCGGACGACCACAGCACGGGCGCCGTCGTCTGACCGACCCGGGAGGGCTGGTCGGGCGAGCCGACCGGCCGGCGGGACGGTCGGGTCAGCGACGGGCGAGGTCGGCGGCGCCGATGATGCCCGCCTCGTTGCCGTGCTCGGCGAGCTCGATCTGGGCGACCGGGCGGTGCCCAAGGGCCGAGAGCTGCGCCTCGTAGGCCTTGCGCACGGGCAGGAGCAGCAGGTCACCGGCCGCGCCGACGCCCCCACCGATGACGATCAGCTCGGGGTCCAGCAGCGCGGCGACGGACGCGGAGCCCTCGCCGATCCACCGGCCCAGCGTCGCCAGCAGCTCGACCGCGAGCTCGTCACCCTCCTGCGCCGCCTGCGTGACGTGCGGGCCCTCGAGGGCGGACACGTCGCCGCCGGCGAGCTCGACCAGCCGGGCCGACCGTTCCGGCTGGGCGATCACGGCCTGCTTCGCGTCGCGCACCAGGGCCGTGCCGGACGCGTACTGCTCCCAGCAGCCCTCGTGGCCGCAGCCGCAGTAGTGGCCGCCCGGGACGACGCGCATGTGGCCCACCTCGGCCGCGACGCCCCACTTGCCGCGCACGAGCTCGCGGTCCACCACGATCGCGCCGCCGAGCCCGGTGCCGACCGTCAGCATGAGCATGTCGGTGGCCTCGCGGGCGGCGCCGAACCGGAACTCCGCCCAGCCCGCCGCGTTCGCGTCGTTCTCGACGACCACGGGGACGTCGACGTCCAGCAGGCCCTCGATCCGCTCGGCCAGCGGGTACTCGCGCCAGGCGATGTTCGGTGCGAAGAGCACCGAGCGCCGGTCGGGGCTCACGAACCCGGCGGCGGCGAGGCCGATCGCGCCGATCTCGTGCTCCTTGGCCAGCTCGGTGCACGCGTCCGCGATCGCCCGGTCGATCGAGGCGACGTCGTCGGCGACCGTCTCGCGCCGCACCTTCGCGAGGATCTTGCCCGCCTCGTCCACCACACCCACGGCAATCTTGGTGCCGCCGATGTCGACTCCGATGGCGTGCATGCAAGACCTCGCGTTCATGTGTCGGGACGCCGCGTCCACACGGCGCAACACCCGGGTCGCCGTCGCGGCGCCGGGGGCGCGCGGTGCGCGCAGGGACAAGACTAGCCACCACGACCCGGGGGTGCGACGCTCGTCCATCACCGGGACGCCACCATCGGCCACGGACCGTCACCGAACCGTGTCCTGGACCACTCTTGAGACCCGGTATCGTGGCGGCCGGGGAACGCACCCCTGGCCAATGCATGAGCATGGACGATGGAGTCAGCATGGACGAGATCACCATTCCGCAGGCGGTCGAGCTGCCTGCCACGTCGAACCTCAACGACCTCCTCGCCACCCGTGTGGCGAGCGACCCGCGCGCCACGCTCGCCGAGCGTCCTTCCGGCGACGGCTGGCAGCCGGTCTCGGCCGCACAGTTCGACGCCGAGGTGGTGGCCGTCGCCAAGGGGCTGGTCGCCAAGGGCGTCCAGCCCGGCGACCCCGTCGGCATCATGTCCCACACCCGCTACGAGTGGACCCTGCTCGACTTCGCCGCCTGGGCCGCGGGCGCGGTCCCCGTGCCGATCTACGAGACGTCGTCCGCCGAGCAGGTGGACTGGATCCTCACCGACTCCGGCATCACGCTGCTCGTCGTCGAGGACTCCGGCCTCGCCGCCACCGTCGCGGAGGTCTCCGACCGTGCGCCGGCCCTGCGCGAGGTCCTCGAGATCGAGGACGGCGCGATCGCCAAGCTGACGGCCGCGGGCGCCGACGTCGCCGATGACGAGATCGTCCGCCGCCGCGGGATCGCGGACCTCGCCGACGTCGCGACGATCATCTACACCTCCGGCACGACCGGCACCCCCAAGGGCGCCGAGATCACGCACGGCAACCTCACGCTGCTCGGCGTGAACGCCGTCGCCGCCGTGCCCGAGGTGTTCAAGGACGGCGGGCGCACGCTGCTCTTCCTGCCGCTGGCGCACGTCTTCGCGCGCTACATCGAGATCCTCGCGATCGCGAGCGGCACGGTGCTCGGCCACTGGGCCGACCTCAAGACGGTCACCGCCGGCCTGGAGGCCTTCCGGCCCACGTACATCCTCGCGGTGCCCCGCGTCTTCGAGAAGGTGTACAACGCGGCGGAGCAGAAGGCGGCTGCCGGCGGCAAGCTGAAGATCTTCCACTGGGCGGCCGCGACCGGCATCGCCTACTCGCGGGCGCTCGACACGCCGTCGGGCCCGTCGCTGTGGCTCCGCGTCCAGCACAAGGTCGCCGACACCCTCGTGTTCTCGAAGTTGCGTGCCGTGCTCGGCGGGCAGGCCCAGTACGCCGTCTCCGGCGGCGGCCCGCTCGGCGAACGGCTCGGTCATTTCTTCCGCGGCCTCGGCGTCACGATCCTCGAGGGCTACGGGCTCACCGAGACCACAGCGCCGACCAGCGTGAACCGCCCCGACGCCATCAAGATCGGCTCGGTGGGGCCGCAGCTGCCCGGCTGCGGGGTCAGGATCGCCCCGGACGGCGAGGTGCTGCTGCGCGGCATCCAGGTGTTCCGCGGGTACCACAACAACCCGGAGGCGACCGCCGAGGCGTTCGACGACGGCTGGTTCCGCAGCGGCGACCTCGGCACCCTCGACGACGACGGGTTCCTCACGATCACCGGCCGCAAGAAGGAGATCATCGTGACGGCCGGGGGCAAGAACGTCGCCCCGGCGCTCCTCGAGGACCGGATCCGGGCGCACGCCCTCGTGAGCCAGTGCGTCGTGGTCGGCGACAACCGCCCGTTCATCGGCGCGCTCATCACGCTCGACGCCGAGGGCCTGCCCGGCTGGCTCAAGATGCACGACAAGCCGGAGATGACGCCTGAGCAGGCCTCGACCGACCCGGACGTGCTGGCGGCGCTCGACGCCGCCGTGACCCGTGCCAACCAGGCGGTGTCGAAGGCCGAGTCGATCCGCAAGTTCGCCGTGCTGCCGGGCGACCTCACGGTCGAGAACGGGTACCTCACGCCCAAGCAGAGCGTGCGCCGTCACGTCTTCGTCAAGGACTTCGCCACCGAGATCGACCAGCTGTACGTCGACACGCGGCAGAAGTCCGCGAGCTGACACCGGCGCCGCCCCGCACCAGCACCGGGCGGCTGCACGTGCCGGCTCCGCCGAGCCCGCCGGGACCTCGTCCCGGCGGGCTCGACCTCTGCCCGGCCCGGCTCCCCTGTCGGAGGCCGCCGCTACGGTCCCGGCATGCCGAGCACCACCCCGTCCCCGACGCGCAGCACCGGGCACCCGACCGCGCTCCAGCCCTCGTTCGAGGACCTCGGTACCGCCCTGCGGGACGTCACCTTCGTCGTGGTCGACCTCGAGACGACCGGTGGCCGGGCCGCCGACGGCGGCATCACGGAGATCGGCGCGGTCAAGGTCCGGGGCGGCGAGGTGCTGGGCGAGCTGCAGTCGCTCGTCAACCCGGGCCACCCCGTGCCGGCCTTCGTCGCCCGGCTCACCGGCATCACGACGTCCATGGTCGCCACGGCTCCCCCGGTCGAGCTCGTCCTGCCGAGCTTCCTGGAGTTCGCCCGCGACGCCGTGCTGGTGGCGCACAACGCACCGTTCGACGTCGGCTTCCTGCGCGCCGCCTGCGACCGGCTCGGCTACGACTGGCCGGGCTTCCGGGTGGTGGACACCGTGCCCCTCGCGCGCCGCGTCGTCACCCGCGACGAGGCGCCGAACCACAAGCTGTCCACCTTGGCCGCGCTCTTCCGGGCACGGGTGACGCCCGAGCACCGCGCGCTGGCGGACGCGCGGGCCACCGTGGACGTGCTGCACGCGCTCCTGGAGCGCCTGGCGCCGCTCGGCATCACCCACCTGGAGGACCTCGCCGGCGCCGCCGACCCCGTCCCGCCGGACGTGCGCCGCAAGCGGACGCTCGCGGACGGCCTGCCCGAGGCCCCGGGGGTGTACCTCTTCCGCGGCCCCGGGGACGAGGTGCTGTACGTCGGCACGTCCACGAACCTCCGCAAGCGGGTGCGGTCCTACTTCACGGCCGCGGAGAAGCGCGGGCGCATCACCGAGATGGTGCGGATCGCGCACGCCGTCACCCCCGTGGTCTGCGCGACCCCGCTCGAGGCGTCGGTGCGCGAGCTGCGTCTCATCGCCGAGCACGCCCCGCGGTACAACCGGCGCTCCAAGCACCCGGAGCGCCAGACCTGGGTGCGTCTCACGGACGAGGCCTACCCCCGGCTGTCCGTCGTGCGCGACGTGCGGGCCGGGACGCCGCACATCGGCCCGTTCACGTCGCGACAGACAGCGCTGGCCGCCGTCGAGGCGGTCCACGACGCCCTGCCCCTGCGCCAGTGCACGGCGCGCCTCCCCCGCGTCGCGCGGACGGCCGGCAGCCCGTGCGCCCTCGCGGGGATGGGCCGCTGCTCCGCGCCGTGCACGGCGGCCGGCCGCGCCGACGACGGGTACGACGCCGTCGCGGACGCGGCCCGCACGGCGCTGACGTCCGACCCCTCGTCCGTCGTCGACGCCCTCGCCGCGCGGGTGGCCAGGCTCGCGGCGCAGGAACGTTTCGAGGAGGCCGGGACGGTGACCCACCGGCTCCGGGCGTTCGTGCAGGGCGCGGCGCGCGCCCAGCGGCTGGACCCGGTCGCCCGGTGCGCCGAGCTCGTCGCCGCGCGGCCCACCCCCGCGGGCGGCTGGGAGCTCGTCGTCGTGAAGCACGCGCGGCTCGCCGCGACCGCCGTGACCGGTCCCGACGAGGACCCGCTGCCCGTGGTCGACGCCCTGCGCGCCACGGCGGAGGTCGTCGCCCCGCCCGTGGCGCCCGCGCCCGCATGCCATCCCGAGGAGGCCGCCCTGGTGCTGGCCTGGCTGGAGGAGCCCGGGGTCCGGCTCGTGCACGTGAGCGACCCCTGGACGTGCCCGGTGCGCTCCGCGGCCGCGCACACCGACCTCGGCGCGGTCTCGACGACGGTCGCCGGCCTGTGGGCCGGCCCGGGCACGCCCGACGAGACCACCGAGCACGTCGCGGACCCGGGGTCGGTGGCTACGATGACGGCATGCTGACCGCGATCGTGCTCATCGACACCGAGGCCGACCAGATCCCCGAGGTCGCCACCAAGGTCACCGACCTCAAGGGAGTCAGCGAGGTCTACTCCGTCACCGGCAAGGCCGACCTGGTCGCCATGGTGCGAGTGCGCGAGCACGAGGAGCTCGCCGACGTCATCGCCGACGGGATCAGCAAGGTCCCCGGCGTGGTGCGCACGGAGACGCTCATCGCGTTCCGCACCTACTCGAACGTCGACCTCGAGCAGGCCTTCGCCCTCGGCCTGGACGACTGAGACCGGACGACCGAGAACCGGGGCAACCAGGCCGGGTCCGTCCGGCCGCCCCGCTGCCCTGTCAGGCCGGGTCCGCCCGGCCGCCCCGCTGCCCTGTCAGGCCGCGGTCGCCGCGACCCAGCCGTCGAGCACCCGGACGGCCCCGCCCTCGTCGACGCTGCGGGCGGCGAGCTCCATCCCCGCGGCCAGCCGCTCGACGAGCGAGCCCTGGCCGGTGCCGGGCAGGCTCCCGTCGGCGACGAGGCCCGCGGCGGCGTTGAGCAGCACAGTCTCGCGCACCGGGCCGCGGTCGGTCCCGTCGAGGACCCGGCGCGCCACGCCCGCGTTATGGGCGGCGTCGCCCCCGCGGAGGTCGGCGACCTCGATGCGCTGCAGGCCGAGGTCCGCCGCGGCGTCGAGCCGCTGCTCGACGACCGCGCCGCCGCGCACCTCCCACACGGTCGTGCCGCCGGTGGCCGCGAGCTCGTCGAGGCCGTCGTCGCCGCGGAACACGAGCGCGTCCGTCCCGCGGCTCGCGAACACCCCGGCCATGAGCGGCGCCATGCGGGCGTCGGCACAGCCGACCGCCGTCGCCCCGGGCTGGGCGGGGTTGGTCAGCGGGCCGAGGAAGTTGAACGCCGTGGCGATGCCCAGGTCGCGGCGGGCCACGCCGGCGTGCCGCATCGACGGGTGGAACAGGCCGGCGAAGCAGAACGTGATGCCGACCTGCTCGGCCAGGGCCGCGACCCGCTCGGGTGCCTGGTCGAGGCGGATCCCGAGCGCCTCCAGCACGTCCGCCGAGCCCGACGACGAGGACGCCGCGCGGTTGCCGTGCTTGACCACCCGCAGCCCGGCCCCTGCGATCACGACCGCCGCCATCGTGGACACGTTCACCGTGTGGTGCCGGTCGCCGCCCGTGCCGACGATGTCCACCGTCCTCCCCGGGACCTCGATCCGCGTGGCGTGCGCGAGCATCGCGTCAGCGAGCCCCGTGAGCTCCGCGGCCGTCTCCCCCTTGGCCCGGAGCCCGACGAGGAAGCCGGCAAGACGCGTCGGGGGCACCTCGCCCGACATGACCTCGTCCATGGCCCAGGCCGTCTCGGCGGTGGTCAGGTCGCGCCCGGCGACCAGCTCGGTGAGGATGCCGGGCCAGGTGAGGTCGGAGGCCGGGTCGGTGGAGGCCACGGAGGTCCCTTCGGGGTCGGAGCAGGACGCCCTCCGACAGGGCGTGGGCGGCCCCGCGGCGGGTCAGGCGGCTGCGGTCAGGAAGCCGGCCACCGTGCGCTGCAGCTCGATCGCGTCGAGCGGCCTCGGCACCACGGCGTCGGCGAGCGACCACGATGCTAGCCATCCGTCGTCGGGCCTGCCGGTGAGGACCACGACGGGCGGGCAGCGGTACACCTCGTTCTTGAGCTGGCGGCACAATCCCATGCCCCCGGACTTGTCCGCCTCTCCGTCCAGCACGAGCAGGTCCCACCCGCCGCGGTCGGCCGCCGCGATGAGCGCAGCCGGCGTCGCGACCTCCGCCCACGCGATCTCCGGGGCGTGCGCGCGCAGACGAGGGCCGACGGCGGTGCGCACGTGGGCGCGGACGGTGCGGTCGTCGCTGTAGAGCAGGATGCGCGGCCCCCGGGCCGCCGGGCCCGTGCGGGCCGTCGGGACGATCGCTCCGGTCGGGCTGGTCGGGCTGGTCGGGCTGGTCGTCGTCGGGTCCGTCTGGTCCGTCTGATCCGTCAACTGTCTGGCTCCCCTTCGCGGACGTGCACGGCTTCGGGCACGGTCACGACGTCCGCCACCCGTACCGCGGCCGTCGGACGTCGACGTTTGCTGGCATCGTGGCACACTCGCGTCACCTCGGGCAGGTGCCGAACGTGGTCTTTTACTGGCACTCTCCACGGATCCGTCACCTCGTAGTGGCAGAGTGGCGAGTTTCCGCAGATTCTGTGCACATCGACTTCGCGCAAGGCCCGCCCGGGTGGCTCGAACCGGCCGTATGTCGGCCATAATGGCTGACGTGTCGACCGCAACGGCTGCTGCCCCCCATGCCCACCAGCACGTGAGCGTCAACCGTCCGAACCCCGTGTCGGTCGGGACGATCGTCTGGCTCGCGAGCGAGCTCATGTTCTTCGCTGGCCTCTTCGCGATGTACTTCACCGTCCGGTCGGTGATGCCCGAGGCGGAGTGGGCCGCTCAGGCGGACAAGCTCAACATCACCTTCTCGACGATCAACACCACCGTGCTGGTGCTGTCGTCGGTCACCTGCCAGATGGGCGTGTGGGCCGCCGAGCGGTTCAAGCCGGTGCGCTCCGGCTCCCTGCTGCAGGTGAACAAGTGGGGCATGCACGAGTGGATGACGCTCACCTACCTCATGGGTGCGTTCTTCATCGGCGGCCAGATCTTCGAGTACACCGAGCTGGTGCACGAGGGCCTGACCATCTCGTCCAGCCCCTACGGCTCGGTCTTCTACCTGACCACCGGCTTCCACGGCCTCCACGTGCTGGGCGGCCTCATCGCCTTCCTGTTCCTGCTGGGGCGTTCCTTCGCCGCCAAGAACTTCGGCCACCACGAGGCCACCACCGCGATCGTCACGTCCTACTACTGGCACTTCGTCGACGTGGTGTGGATCGCCCTCTTCGCCGTCATCTACCTCCTGCGCTGAACCCCCCGGCCGGCGTCGCCGCCGGCACTGACCCTGCACCTTCGATCTGCGAGACGAGGATCATTTCGTGAAGGCACTCGCCGCCCGCAGGCACCACCGGTTCGCGCCGGTCGTGCTGTTGCTGCTGGCGCTGCTGGTCACGGGCGGCGTCTACGCCGCCCTGGCCCCGAGCCCGGCCCAGGCCGACACCGCCAGCACCGCGGACATCGAGACCGGGAAGAAGCTCTTCCAGGCCAACTGCGCCACCTGCCACGGCCCGAACGCGGAAGGCACCACCGAGGCGCCCTCGCTCGTCGGCGTCGGCGCGGCCGCGGTCGACTTCCAGGTCTCCACCGGCCGGATGCCGATGCAGATGAACGGCCCCCAGGCCGAGGCCAAGCCCCGGCAGATGGACGAGGAGCAGACCGCCGCGCTCGCCGCGTACGTCGCGTCTCTCGGCGCCGGCCCGGCCATCCCCACCGACGAGCAGGTGGACGGGAGCAAGGGCGACGCCGCCAACGGCATGGCGCTGTTCCGCACCAACTGCGCCATGTGCCACAACGCCGTGGGCGCCGGTGGCGCCCTCTCGGAGGGCAAGTTCGCGCCGCCGCTGTGGGACACCTCCGGCCGCAACGTGTACCAGGCCATGCTCACCGGCCCGCAGTCGATGCCGGTGTTCAACGACGCCAACATCACCCCTGACGAGAAGCGCGACATCATCGCCTTCCTCGACGAGCAGGACCAGGGCTCGGCCGGTGGCCTCACCCTGGGCTCGCTCGGCCCGGTCAGCGAGGGCCTCTGGGCCTGGATCATCGGCATCGGCCTGATCATCGGCGGCGCGGTGTGGATCGGAGCGAAGTCCTCGTGAGCGAGAACCAGAACCCCCAGGGCCCGTCGCGCGACGTGGCCCGGCACGACGGCGACGGCACGGTCGCCCGGACCGACCGTTTCGCGGACCCGGGCGTCCCTGCGCACCACCCCCGCCTGACGGACACCGACCCCAAGGCCGCCAAGCGCAACGAGCGGATCATCGCGATCCTCTTCGCCGTGTCGTGCCTCGGCACGATCGGCTCGATCGTGGCCTACTTCGCCGTCCGGCCGGACGGCACCACGCCCGGCGTGCGCCTCTCGACGGTGCTGCTCGGCGTCGCGATCGCGATCTCCCTCTTCGGCATCGGCTTCGCGGCCGTGCACTGGGCCAAGACCCTGATGTCGGGCAAGGAGTACGTCGAGGAGCGCCACTCGAGCAGCAGCTCGGAGGACGTGCGCGAGGTCGTCCAGCAGCAGTTCAAGGACGGTCTCGAGGACTCCGGCATCGCCCGCCGCCCCGTCCTCAAGGGCGCGGTCGTCTCCGCGCTCGCCCTCTTCCCGCTGACCATCGCCGTGCCGCTCGTGTCGAGCGTCGGTGGCACGTGGAACGTCGCCTCGTTCCGCCACACGATCTGGAAGAAGGGCGTCCGCCTGGCGTACGACCCCTCCGGGCGCCCGATCAAGGCCTCGGACCTCACGGTCGGCTCCGTCGCGCACGTCATCCCCGACGTGCCCGCCGAGGAGCGCGAGTCGCACGAGTGGATCACGGAGAAGTCGAAGGCGGTCGTGCTCCTCGTGCGCATGGACCCCCGCGACCTCAAGCGCGACCACCGCGAGGGCGCCTCCTACGACGGCATCGTCGCGTACTCGAAGATCTGCACCCACGTCGGGTGCCCGGTCGCCCTCTACGAGCAGCAGACGCACCACCTGCTGTGCCCGTGCCACCAGTCGACGTTCGACATCGCGGACGGTTGCAAGGTGGTCTTCGGACCGGCCAAGCGCCCGCTGCCCCAGCTGCCCATCACCGTCGACGACGAGGGGTATCTTGTGGCTGAGGACGACTTCAACGAGCCCATCGGCCCGAGCTACTGGGAGCGCCTGAAGTGAGCACCACGACCACTCCCCCCGCCACGGCGGAGCCGACGACCGTGATCGGCAAGTCCGCCGACTACCTCGACCAGCGGACCAAGGTCGGCGTGCTCGCGAAGCAGCTCGTCCGCAAGGTCTTCCCGGACCACTGGTCCTTCATGCTCGGCGAGATCGCGCTGTTCTCGTTCGTCGTGCTGCTCATCTCCGGCGTGTTCCTGGCGATGTTCTTCGACCCGTCGATGGCGCTCGTCACGCACCACGGCGCTCCGGCGACGATGGACGGCCAGCTCATGTCCACGGCCTTCTCGTCGACGCTCAACATGTCGTTCGAGGTGCGCGGCGGCCTGCTCATGCGGCAGATCCACCACTGGTCGGCGCTGATCTTCGTCGCCGGCATCGTGGTGCACATGATGCGCGTCTTCTTCACCGGCGCCTTCCGCAAGCCCCGCGAGCTCAACTGGCTGGTCGGCACGATGCTGCTGATCCTCAGCCTCCTCGCCGGCTTCTCGGGCTACTCGCTCCCGGACGACGTGCTCTCCGGCAACGGCCTGCGCATCACCGACGGCGTCATCAAGTCGATCCCGATCATCGGGTCGTACCTCTCCTGGTTCGTCTTCGGCGGCGAGTTCCCGGGCGAGCACATCATCCCGCGCCTGTTCACGGTGCACATCCTGCTCGTGCCCGCGCTCATCCTGGCGCTGGTCGGCGTGCACCTGTTCCTCATGGTGCTGAACAAGCACACCCAGTACCCGGGCGGTGGCCGCACCGACAAGAACGTCGTCGGCTACCCCGCGGTCCCGGCGTTCGCCACGAAGATGGGCGGCAACTTCTTCATCATCTTCGGCGTGCTGGCCCTCATGGGCGGCACGATGGCGATCAACAACGTCTGGAACTACGGCCCGTACGACCCGTCACCGGTGTCAGCGGGAGCCCAGCCGGACTGGTACATGCTGTTCCTCGAGGGATCGCTGCGCCTCATGCCGGGCCAGGCCGAGATCGTCACGTGGGGCGACTTCACGCTGTCGCTGAACATCCTCGTGCCGGCGGTCATCATCCCGGGCCTGCTGTTCACGTTCCTCTTCGTGTACCCGTTCGTCGAGGCGAAGGTGACCGGCGACCACCGCGAGCACCACGTGCTCGACCGCCCGCGCAACGTCCCGGCCCGCACGGGCCTCGGCGTCGCGTTCCTGACGGCGTTCGTCATCCTGGCGCTGGCCGGGTCGAACGACCTCATCGCGACACACTTCGCCCTGTCGATCAACACGATCACCTGGGTCTTCCGGATCCTGTTCTTCGTCGGCCCGGTCTTCGCGTTCTGGGTCACGAAGCGGATCTGCCTGGGCCTGCAGCGCAAGGACCGCGAGCTGGTGCTGCACGGTCACGAGACCGGCCGCATCGTCCGGTTCGCCAACGGCGAGTACATCGAGGTCCACCGCCCGCTCGACGAGCAGGAGCGCTGGCTGCGCGTCAACTACGAGGCGCACCGACCCCTGGAGGTCGAGCCCGCGACCGACGCCCGCGGCGTCAAGCGCAAGGGCTACAAGAAGGACAAGCGCTGGCAGAAGCTGTCGCAGTTCTTCTACGAGGACCGGGTGGAGCCCGTGACTCCGGCCGAGCTGGCCGCGGCGCACGCCCACGGCGAGCACGACGAGCTCGAGCCCGCCCACGACACCCCCGAGCTGGTCTCGGGGTCTGGCAACGTCGAGCGGGAGCACTGAGTCTCCTGCAGGCTGGAACGGTGGCCCGCGCTCCCCTCCCCCGACTCGTCGGGCGGGGTGCGCGGGCCGTCGTCGTCCCCGGCCGATGAGTTCGGTCGGAGACCGGTCGTCGACGACGTCCCCCATCGCACGCCGGGCACGACGTGCGGCACGCAACCGGAGGTAACTCAGCATGGCTGTCTACACGCTCCCTGACCTGCCCTACGACTACAGCGCCCTCGAGCCGCACATCAGCGGCAAGATCATGGAGCTGCACCACGACAAGCACCACGCCGCCTACGTCACCGGCGCCAACACCGCCCTGGAGAAGCTCGCCGAGGCCCGCGAGTCCGGCGACAACGCCGCGGTGAACCTGCACGAGAAGAACCTCGCGTTCAACCTCGGCGGCCACACCAACCACACCGTCTTCTGGAACAACCTCTCCCCCGAGGGCGGCGGCCAGCCCGAGGGCGAGCTCGCCGAGGCCGTCAAGGACGCCTTCGGCTCGTTCTCGACGTTCCAGGCCCAGTTCGCCGCCGTCGCCACCGGCATCCAGGGCTCCGGCTGGGCCGTGCTCGGCTGGGACTCCATCGGCCAGCGCCTCGCGATCTTCCAGCTCTTCGACCAGCAGGCCAACGTCCCCGTCGGCATCACCCCGCTGTTCATGCTGGACATGTGGGAGCACGCCTTCTACCTGGACTACCTCAACGTCAAGGCCGACTACGTCAAGGCCGTGTGGAACATCGCGAACTGGCAGGACGTCGCCGCGCGCCTCCAGCGCGCCCGCACCCAGACCGCCGGGCTCATCGTCCCCGCCTGACCCGCTCAGCCCGCACAGGGCGGCGCAAGCACGCGCGAGGGCCCCGCACGCATCCGCGTGCGGGGCCCTTCGTCGTCCTCTCCGAGCTGCGCGGCAGCCTCGGGATCAGTTCTGGCCGAACTCCGAGTACGGGATCACGTCCTCGTCGGCGGGCGCCTGGACGTCGATCGGCTCGCCCCACTTGCTGAACGTCGACTCGACGACCATCTCCTGGCCCTCGACCTCCATCGTGATGTCGGCCTCCACGGGCAGCCCCTTCGGGTCCACCTTGTACACCGCGGAGATCTCGCCGAGCTGGTCCGCGGTCGACGCATCGATGCCCGCCGTGCCGTCCTTCACCTTGGACGGGTCGATCGTGGCCGTGTAGACCTCGGTCTCGACGCCGTCGACGGTCTCGGAGCCGGTGTGCTCGAACGAGGTGACGGCGTCGGCCATCGCCTCCGCCTGCGAGGCGGCGTCCATGGACTCCATCGAGTCGATCGTGCCGGCCAGGGCAGGGTCGTCCGCCATGTCCTCGGCGGTCATCGACAGGTACTTGCCCTGCGTCATCTCGCCCATGGACAGGTAGATCGTGCCGTCGAGCAGCACGATGTCCATGTCCATGCCCATGACCGCCATGGTCATCTGCAGGGTCGTCTCCTCGAACGTCGGGCCGTAGGCGACGTCGGCCGTCGTGGTGCTCTCGGTCATCCCGGCCGACTCGGCAAGCTCCCCCGAGTAGGTCAGCTCCATGTGCGCAGTCGAGGCCTCTCCCTGCGCGGCCTTCATCTTCCCGGCCAGGTCCGTCATCGTCGAGACCGTCGCGATCTCCGCCGCCTGCTCCTGGGCGGCCTGCTCGCCCCCGGCGGGTGCCGGGGACGCGCCCCCGCAGGCGCTCAGGGCGAGGGCGACCAGGCCTGCCGACGCCAGGGCCACGGTCTTCTGGGGGACGCGCATGCTGCTCCTTCTCGGGGAAACGTGAGACTTCATTGCATCACGGGACCGTCGTCCCATGGGCGGGTCGGACCGCGCGGACGCCGATCGTTGCCGATCCGTGTCCCGCGACGTCGCCTCCCCCCGGAACGGCGAAGAGCCCCTCACGCGAGTCGCGTGAGGGGCTCTCGTCAGAGCAGGAGCGTCAGTGGGCGTGCTGCCCGCGGCTGAACTCGAACACCCAGCCGACGAGCCCGATGACCCCGAGGATGAAGCCGATGTACAGCACCCACCAGCCCACGGCGAGCCCGAGGAACGCGACCGCGGCGGCAGCGGCGATGACCAGCGGCCACCAGCTCCACGGCGAGTACACGCCCTGGTCGCCGGCGCCCTGTTCGATCTCGCCCTCCTCGTCGTCCTCCGGGCGAGGGTCGATGCGACGCGCGGTGAGCGCCAGGTAGGCGCCCACCATGGCGACGAGCGCCCCTACGAGGGGGATGCCGAGGTAGCCGACCGGCTCCTGGAAGTGCGTGACCAACCCGTAGATCACGCCGACCAGGACGAAGAACGGGGCGAGGAACAGGAAGAGCTTGATCTCGATCTTCACTTGCGGTTCTCCTCCTCGTCGTCGATCACGGTGGTGGTCGACTGTGCGGCCGACGACTGCGCGCTGTCGCGTCGCTCCTCGACGAGCTGCTGGTGCCCCCGGCGCTCCGGGTCACCGAAGACCTGGTTGAGCGGGCCGTGGCCCGGCGCCTGCTCCATCGCCGCGACCTCGGGGTGGTGCAGGTCGAAGGCCGGCGACTCCGAGCGGATGCGCGGCAGCGAGGTGAAGTTGTGCCGCGGCGGCGGGCAGCTGGTGGCCCACTCGAGCGAGCGGCCGTAGCCCCACGGGTCGTCGACGGTGACCTTCGGCGCGTTGCGCCAGGTCGTGTACACGTTCCACAGGAACGGGAGGGTCGAGGCGGCCAGGATGAACGCGCCGATGGTCGACACCTGGTTCTCCCAGGTGAAGCCCTCCTCGGGCATGTAGTCCGCGTAGCGGCGGGCCATGCCCTCGACACCCAGCCAGTGCTGGATGAGGAAGGTCATGTGGAAGCCGACGAACAGCAGCCAGAAGTGGACCTTGCCGAGCCGCTCGTTGAGCATCCGGCCCGTGAACTTCGGCCACCAGAAGTAGAAGCCGGCGAACATCGCGAAGACCACGGTGCCGAAGACCACGTAGTGGAAGTGCGCCACCACGAAGTACGAGTCGGACAGGTGGAAGTCCAGGGCGGGGCTCGACAGGATGATGCCCGTCAGACCGCCGAAGAGGAAGGTCACGAGGAAGCCGATCGACCACAGCATGGGTGTCTCGAACGTGAGTTTCCCGCGCCACATCGTGCCGATCCAGTTGAAGAACTTCACGCCGGTCGGGATGGCGATCAGCATCGTCATGAAGGCGAAGAAGGGCAGGAGCACCGCACCGGTGACGTACATGTGGTGGGCCCACACCGTCACGGACAGCGCCGCGATCGCGATCGTCGCGTAGATCAGGCCCTTGTAGCCGAAGATCGGCTTGCGGCTGAAGACCGGGAAGATCTCCGACACGATGCCGAAGAACGGCAGCGCGATGATGTAGACCTCGGGGTGGCCGAAGAACCAGAACAGGTGCTGCCAGAGGATCGCCCCGCCGTTCTCGGGGTTAAAGACCTGCGCACCGAGGCGACGGTCGGCGCCCAGCGCGAACAGCGCAGAGGCCAGCGGCGGGAAGGCCATCAGCACGAGCAGGCTCGTGACGAGCGTGTTCCACGTGAAGATCGGCATCCGGAACATGGTCATGCCCGGCGCGCGCATCGTGATGATCGTGGTGATGAAGTTGACGGCACCGAGGATCGTGCCGAAGCCCGCCAGCGCGAGCCCGAACACCCAGAGGTCTCCGCCTAGCCCTGGACTGAACGTCGTATTCGACAACGGCGCATAGGCGAACCAGCCGAACGACGCGGCGCCCTGCGGGGTGAAGAATCCCGCCCCAGCGATGAGGCCGCCGAAGAGGAACAGCCAGTACGCGAACATGTTGAGCCGCGGGAACGCGACGTCGGGCGCACCGATCTGCAGCGGCATGATCACGTTGGCGAAGCCCGCGAACAACGGCGTCGCGAACAGCAGCAGCATGATCGTGCCGTGCATCGTGAAGAGCTGGTTGTACTGCTCCTTGCTCTGCACGACCTGCAGGCCGGGCATGAACAGCTCGGCGCGGATCAGCAGGGCGAGGATGCCACCCACGGCGAACCAGATGAACGACGTGATGAGGTACAGGTAGCCGATCGTCTTGTGGTCGGTGGAGGTGATCCACTTGACCACGGTGCGACCGAGGTTCTGGCGCTTCGGCGCGAGACCGGGGATGACCTCGACGTCGTGCGCGGGGGCAGTCGTGGCCGCCATCAGTTCTCGACCTCCGGGAGGGTGTCTTCCTGCGGGAAGTTCGCGTCGTGCTGCTGGCGGTTCAGGTCGAGCCCGAGCTCGCCGGTCTGGCCCGCGGCCTCGAGGTCGGCCATGTGGGCGTCGTACTCCGCCTGCGACACGACCTTGACGTTGAAGAGCATCCCGGAGTGGAACTCGCCGCAGAGCTCGGCGCACTTGCCGGCGTACGTGCCCTCACGGGTCGGGGTGACCTGGAAGGTGTTCGTCCGGCCCGGGATCATGTCCTGCTTGTACAGGAAGGCGGGGATCCAGAAGGAGTGGATGACGTCGCGCGAGTCCAGGGTGAACTCGACCGTCTGGTCGACCGGGAGGTACAGCGTCGGGACGTCCTTCGACGTGCCCGGGGCGCCGTCCACCTCGTCGTCGAGCGTCTGGCCGCCGACGTCGAGCAGGTGCTGCCCGGAGTCGTAGACGTCGTCGTCGAGGTAGTTGAAGTCCCAGCTCCACTGCTTGCCGATGACCTGGATGTTCACGTCCGGCTCGGCGCTGGTGTCCTGCACCGCCGACATGTCGCGGTCCGTGTAGAAGAACAGGACGAGGATCATGATCGTCGGCACGGCCGTGTACATGATCTCGAGCGGCATGTGGTAGCGCGTCTGGATCGGGAGCTGGTGGTCGTCCCGACGCTTGCGGTACGCCGCGACGCACCACAGCATCAGGCCCCACGTGATCACACCGACGATCAGCGCCGCGATCCAGGAGCCGACCCAGAGGTTGGTGATTCGCTCGGTCTGGTTGGTCACCTCCCCGTCGCTGTAGCCGGGCAGGTATCCGCGCTTGACGGAGTCGCTGGCACAACCGGAGGCCAACACGGCGACGGCGCCGGCGATAGCCGTCGCGCGCAGGATGACCCGCCGGGTGCGGGTGGGGCTCTTCGAGTGCAAGGGAGGCCTTTCACGTCACGTCCTGCCCGACCGCCACGGCCCCTCTGGGCAACAGGCACGCGGACAGGACCTTCGTCCTCGATGAAGTGCAGCCTAGCGCGCCCGGAGCAGGTTCGACGCCGCAAAAGCCCCCTCGGGGCGTGACTCTTTCCGCACGGGACGTCCACATCTCCTTCTTGCACACAGACCCCTGGAGAGTGTCAGATCGATCCTCAGGAGTGTCAGATCCTCGGAGCGCTCCCGGACCCCGACGGACCGGACCTCGAGACCCCGAAGATGGCACGATCGTGCCCCGGGCGCGCTTCGGGCGCCCGCCCGACCCGCCCGCCGACGGTGTCGGGACGCAAGTCAGCCCCCACGGAGCACGCCTGTGACCGACACCACCGACCCGACCGGGAACCACTCCCCCTCGGCGCCGTCCACCCCGACGTCCCAGGCGGCGACCGCGGCGACGTCCTCAGCGACCGCCGGCTCACGGGTGCACCTGGACAACGGCGGGGGCGCCCCGCTGCACCCGCTCGCGCGGCAGGCCCTGCTGCAGGCGCTCGAGGACGGCTGGGCCGACCCGCACCGGCTGCACACCGAGGGACGCCGCGCGGCGCGGCTGCTCGACGGCGCACGAGAGGCCGTCGCCGCCGTCCTCGGCGCGCGCACGGAGGAGGTGCGCTTCACCGCCAGCCACGCGTCCGCCCTCCGCGACGCCCTGCTGGGCACCGCGCAGGCCCGGCGCCGCGCGGGTGGGGACGTCGTCGTGGGCGCCACCGAGCGCGCGGCGGTGCTGCACGCGGCGGCGGCGGCCGCAGGGGCCCAGGAGGGCGAGCGCGTCGTGGTGGACGTCGACCGCCACGGCCGCGTCGACGCGGCCACCTTCGCGGAGCGGGTCGCGCGACCCGGCGTCGCGCTCGCCGCGCTCCAGCACGCCAACGGAGAGGTGGGCACGCGACAGCCGCTGGCCGTCGTGCACGACGCCGCGCGGGCGGCGGAGGTGCCGCTGCTCGTGGACGCGGGCGCGTCGCTGGGTCACGACGTCGTCCCCGACTCCTGGGACCTCCTCGCCGCCCACCCGGCCGACTGGGGCGGGCCCGCCGGGATCGGCGTGCTCGCCGTGCGCCAGCGCGTGCGTGCCGTCCCGCCCGGGCCGGAGGACGCCGACCCCTGGGCGCCCGGCGGGGTGAGCGTGCCCGCCGCGTTCGCCGCCGCCGTGGCCCTCCAGGCGACGACGGCCGACCGCGCCGCGCAGGACGAGCGGCGCCGGCTCCTCACGGCGCGCGTGCGGGCGGCGGCCGCCGCCGTTCCCGACGTCGAGGTGGTGGGCGACCCGGACGACCGGCTCCCCCACGTCGTGACGTTCTCCTGCCTGTACGTGGACGGAGAGGCCCTCGTGACCGAGCTGGACCGGGCCGGGTTCGCGGTCGGCTCCGGCTCGGCCTGCACCGCCAGCACCCTGGAGCCGTCGCACGTGCTCGCGGCGATGGGGGTGCTCACGCACGGCAACGTGCGGATCGCCCTCGACCGGTCGACCACCGAGGACGACGTCGACCGCTTCCTCGCGGTCCTGCCGGGCGCCGTCCGGCGGGTGCGCGACGTGCTCGGGGTGGCCGGGCTGTGAGCACCGACGGCGCAGGGTCTGGCGCAGAGATCGGCGCAGGGGTGGACGCCGTGGTGGTCGACGCCCGCGGCCTGCGCTGCCCGCTCCCGGTGATCCGGCTCGCCGCGGCGGCCCGCGACCTGCCCGCCGGGACGCTCGTGACCGTGCTGTCGACCGACCCGGCGGCCCGTCTCGACGTGCCCGCCTGGGCCCGGATGCGCGGGCACGCGACGGTCGGCGAGACCACGACCGGGACCGAGGCCGAGACCGGAGCGGTGGAGGAGCCCGACGACGACCGGAGCGGCGACGAGGACGGCGGGACCGCTCCGACGACGTGGTCGATCACCGTGCGTCTGGGCGCCGCCTCCTGATCCGCGACGACACTGATCCACGGCGACATTGGCCCGCAACGACACCGCCCCGCAACGACGACGGCCCGGCCGCCCCGTGGGGG